>NZ_JBBAXC010000044.1 GCF_037120725.1 Bacillus spongiae | reverse complement strand
AATAATGGAAAGCCAAGGAAAGAAATTATTCGAGAATACGACTTAACTCCTTCTTCTCTTGATAAATGGATTAATCAATATAAAAATTCAGGAACATTCAAAGAGAAGGAGAACCTAACTCCTGAACAAAAGGAACTGCAAGAATTACGTAAGCGAAACAAGCAATTAGAAATGGAAAATGATATTTTAAAGCAAGCCGCGCTGATACTAGGACAAAAGTAAATGTGATTAAGCAAAATAAACACAAATACTCGATATCAGCAATGTGCCAAGTCCTACAACTCCCAAGAAGTACGTATTATTATGAAGCAAAACAGCGAACTCATGAGGATGATGTCACGTCACATATCGTTCGAATCTTTCATGAAAGTCGACGGAATTACGGGACACGCAAAATTAAACAAGAACTTATGAAACTTGGGAAGATTGTTTCTAGAAGGCGCATTGGTAGAGTAATGAAAGAGCAAGGGCTTGTTTCTACTTATACTGTCGCTCAGTTTAAACCCCATTCAAAAAAGCCAAATGAAGACCTGCATTCCAATAAACTAAACCGTGAATTTACACAGAACGAAGCGTTATCCGTTGTCGTAAGTGATTTGACATATGTAAGGGTTGATAAAAAATGGCACTACATATGTATATTTATTGATCTCTTTAACCGTGAAATTATAGGATATAGTACTGGGGCGAATAAGGATGCGTTGCTTGTTTATCGAGCTCTCGCTTCAATAAAGGAAAATCTTCATCATATCCAATTGTTTCATACAGATAGAGGAAACGAATTTAAAAATAAGTTAATTGATGACGCTTTAAAAACGTTCTCTATTAAACGCTCATTAAGTATGAAGGGATGCCCCTATGATAATGCGGTGGCAGAAGCTACATTTAAGATTATTAAGACAGAGTTTGTGAAAGGCAGGCAGTATGAAAGCTTAGAAAAATTAAAACGAGAACTGTGTGATTACGTGCATTGGTTTAACCATATTCGTATTCATAGCACACTAGGGTATACAAGTCCTGTTGAGTACAAAAATAGACACCTTAAGAAA
>NZ_JBBAXC010000043.1 GCF_037120725.1 Bacillus spongiae | reverse complement strand
TTATTATAGTAATCAATGTACCCCTTAATTTTTTGTTTCAGTTCTGTATAAGAAACTAATGTCTCACCATGATACATTTCTTGTTTCATAATTCCAAAAAAATTCTCCATTGAAGCATTATCAGCACACGTAGCTTTCCTTGACATACTTTGAAAAATTTTATTTTCTTTTAATGTTTTCACCCATTTATTATGTTGATAATGCCATCCTTGATCTGAATGGATAGTCGTTCGAAATTTTGCTTCCTTGCTTATGGTAGTGACCACTTCATTAAGGGGTTGGAGCACAAAATCTAATGTTGGTTTGTTAGAAATCCCATAAGAGATGATTTCTCCGTTATACAAATCTAAAATCGGACTCAAATATAGCTTTTCATTGCCAGTACATTTGAATTCTGTAATGTCTGTTGCGAGTTTTTGCAGTCTAACAGGCGTATTAAACCTACGGTTTAAACGATTTTTAGCCACCTTACCAACTGTTCCTTTATAAGACTTATAACGAGATTTACGAGTGAACTTTTTACATTTCAAGTCAAGTTCACTCATTATTCTTTGGACTTTCTTATGGTTTACTTTATAGCCTTCTACTCTTAATTCCAAATGAATACGGCGGTATCCATATTTTCCATCATGTTTCTGAAACAGTTTGATCATCTTCTCTTTCAACTCTTTATCTGGATCTTCTTTCTGAAATTGTTGAATGTGATAATGATAAGTTGCTTCTGGTATATCTACTACTATTAATACATCCTTTAATTTGAATCCTTCTTCTTTGAGTTCAAATGCCAACGCTGCTTGTGCTTTTCGAGGTAGGCATTCGGTTTCTCCTGAAAAGCGTTTAACTTTTTTAAATAGGCATTTTCTAATCGAAGTAGCTCTATTTCTCGTTCTAATTGCTCTTCTCGGGTCATTCTCTTTACTTGTTTCGATTGTTCAGGTTTTCTTTTTCTAGACATAGGAGGCCGTCCCTTCGGTTTCTGTTTGAGCCCTTCTATTCCATGGTTAAGAAATGATTTTTTCCAGTTCGCAATTAGGGATGGATTATTTATCTTAAACTTTATTGCAGTATCTTGGTAAGAATTGCCCGTATTTTTCATAAAGTTTAATACATTTAACTTAAAATGAACAGAGTAAGTTGTTTTGCTTCTCTTTTGGCGTAGTCCTTCCTTACCAAATGCTTTATATGAATTTACCCATCTTCTAATTTGTCCATTATCAGGAATGCCATATTTTTTAGCCAATAACTTAAATCCCATTGGTCCTTCTAGATATTCTTTAACAATGGTTAATTTTAAATCGTCACTATATTTT
>NZ_JBBAXC010000041.1 GCF_037120725.1 Bacillus spongiae | reverse complement strand
ATAATGAGCCAATTGATTGGCTTGTTCATTCAGTTCTTCGTAAGTCAGCTGTTGATTTTCATAGACAACAGCAATGGCCTTTGGATGACGGGTGGCTTGTTCCTCAAACAACTGATGGATTAAAGCATCCCTTGGATACTCCGCTTTTGTGGCATTCCATCCCTCCAGCAATTGTCCTTTCTCTTCTTCAGACAATGGATTCAAACTGCCTAACTCCTCTTCTGAATGATGAACAACTTCATTTAACCAATGTTTAAAATGCCTAGCCATCTGTTCAATCGTAGAAGCATCAAATAAATCTGTATTGTATTCAAATATTGTCAAGAGTCCTTCTGGTGTCTCTTCCATCGTTAAGGTGAGATCAAATTTTGCAACTGATGTATAGTTTTTCATCAACTCCATACTAAACTCTGGCAAATCTGGCATGTTCCATGAAGTATCTTGTAAATTGAAGGAAGTCTGAAAAATTGGTGAATGACTTGTACTTCGTTCCGGCTGAATCACCTCTACTATTTTTTCAAATGGGACATCTTGGTGATCATAGGCCTTTAGTGCTTTCTCTTTCACCTGAGCCAATAGCTCACGAAAAGTTTGATTTCCTCTTACATTTGCTCGATAAACAAGTGTATTGACGAAAAAACCAATAAGTCCCTCAAGTTCTTTATGATTCCGGTTCGCAATAGGGCTACCAACTAAGATATCTTCCTGAGCTGTATATCGGGAAAGAAATCCTTGATAGGAAGCAAGTAATGTCATGAATAAGGTTGCCCCTGTCTGACGACTTAATTCTTTTAACTTCTCCACTAATGAAGGAGCAATCGTCGTCTCATATGCGGCACCTTGATACGTTTGGGCCGCTGGACGTACGCTGTTCGATGGCCAATTTATAACAGGGAGGTCTCCTGACAACTCTTCTTTCCAGTAGTGAAGCTGTTCATCCATCCCCTCTTCTCCCATCCATTTTCTTTGCCACACAGCAAAATCTGCATATTGAGTTGAGAGTGAGGGAAGTTCAATCGCTTTATTGTCCATTACTTGCTTATACACAGTAAGTAATTCTTCAAGAAAGATTCCTATTGACCATCCGTCCGATACAATATGATGCATGGTACAAAGGAAAATCCATTCGTCTGTATCCATTTGAATACATGCTGCTCTTATCATAGAGCTTTGGGTTAAATCGAAGGCAGCTTCTGCTTCTTGCTGAATAAGACGCTCCATCTCTCTTTCCCTTTCCTTTAAAGGGAGGTGCGTTAAGTTAACTACTGGCACCTGTCTTGCTGTAAAAGGCTGAATTTGTTGCATTGGTTTCCCATTTATCTCTTTAATCACTGTTCGCAACACTTCATGGCGCTCAATTAATGTGTTTAATCCCTGCTCTAATCCGTCTACGTTCAATTTCCCCTTTATACGCCATACTAAAGGAATGTTGTAAAGAGAACTATTCGGATTAAACCGATCGATAAACCACATCCGCTGTTGAGCAAAAGAAAGTGGAGTTGGTTCTGCACGATTGACTGGGACTATAGCTGGTAATGAGGCCTTTTCTACTTGACGCAATTGTTCTATTCTCTCTGCTAATGCTTCCACCGTTGGATACGTAAATATCTCTCGTAACGGAAGGTCGAGTTGAAACATTTCTTGTACACGGGATATCACCTGCGTCGCTAATAAAGAATGTCCTCCTAATTCGAAGAATGAATCCCCGACTCCAATCTTCTCAATTCCTAGTACTTGTTCCCATATCGCTACTATTCGTTCTTCCAATGACGTACGAGGAGCGATGTAATGACCCCCTACGTGCTCTTTGCTAGGCGTAGGAAGTGCTTTACGATCCACTTTTCCATTCGGAGTCAGCGGAAAAGATTCCATCGAAACAAAGTGTGCAGGCACCATATAGCTCGGTAATTGTTTCTTCAGTTGATTTCTCCATTCCGCCACGTCTCCATCTCCCACTACATAGGATACGAGCCGTTTATTTCCTGACTCATCTTCATGGACGAGGACAATTGCCTCATTCACCAAAGGAAGTTCGCATAAAGCTCCTTCTATTTCTCCAAGTTCGATTCGAAAGCCACGAATTTTGACTTGATGATCCTCCCTACCTAAGAAATCAATATTTCCATCCGGAAGGTATTTAACTAAGTCTCCTGTTCGGTACAAACGCTCCCCCTCTTTGAATGGATGAGAAATAAATCGCTCTTCTGTTAAATCAGGTCGGTTGAGGTACCCACGAGCCAACCCTTCCCCA
>NZ_JBBAXC010000040.1:0-1459 GCF_037120725.1 Bacillus spongiae | reverse complement strand
CGGTCGTGGGATTTGCCTCACGACCAGCCTAACTGCTTAGACGCGCATATCCAACAGCGCGCTTACCCTATCCTCCTGCGTCCCCCCATCACTCAAATGGAAGAGAGGTGGTACAGGAATATCAACCTGTTATCCATCGCCTACGCCTTTCGGCCTCGGCTTAGGTCCCGACTAACCCTGAGCGGACGAGCCTTCCTCAGGAAACCTTAGGCATTCGGTGGAAGGGATTCTCACCCTTCTTTCGCTACTCATACCGGCATTCTCACTTCTAAGCGCTCCACCAGTCCTTACGGTCTAGCTTCACCGCCCTTAGAACGCTCTCCTACCACTGACACCTACGGTGTCAATCCACAGCTTCGGTGATACGTTTAGCCCCGGTACATTTTCGGCGCAGAGTCACTCGACCAGTGAGCTATTACGCACTCTTTAAATGGTGGCTGCTTCTAAGCCAACATCCTGGTTGTCTAAGCAACTCCACATCCTTTTCCACTTAACGTATACTTTGGGACCTTAGCTGGTGGTCTGGGCTGTTTCCCTTTCGACTACGGATCTTATCACTCGCAGTCTGACTCCCATGGATAAGTCTTTGGCATTCGGAGTTTGTCTGAATTCGGTAACCCGATGAGGGCCCCTAGTCCAAACAGTGCTCTACCTCCAAGACTCTTACTACATGAGGCTAGCCCTAAAGCTATTTCGGAGAGAACCAGCTATCTCCAGGTTCGATTGGAATTTCTCCGCTACCCACACCTCATCCCCTCACTTTTCAACGTGAGTGGGTTCGGGCCTCCATTCAGTGTTACCTGAACTTCACCCTGGACATGGGTAGATCACCTGGTTTCGGGTCTACGACCTCATACTAAAACGCCCTATTCAGACTCGCTTTCGCTACGGCTCCGTCTTATCAACTTAACCTCGCATGAAATCGTAACTCGCCGGTTCATTCTACAAAAGGCACGCTATCACCCATTAACGGGCTCTAACTACTTGTAGGCACACGGTTTCAGGTTCTCTTTCACTCCCCTCCCGGGGTGCTTTTCACCTTTCCCTCACGGTACTGGTTCACTATCGGTCACTAGGGAGTATTTAGCCTTGGGAGATGGTCCTCCCAGCTTCCGACGGGATTTCACGTGTCCCGCCGTACTCAGGATCCACTCTGGAGGGAACGAAGTTTCAACTACAGGGTTGTTACCTTCTTTGACGGGCCTTTCCAGACCTCTTCATTTACTCCGTTCCTTTGTAACTCCGTATAGAGTGTCCTACAACCCCAAGAGGCAAGCCTCTTGGTTTGGGCTAATCCCGTTTCGCTCGCCGCTACTCAGGGAATCGCGTTTGCTTTCTCTTCCTCCGGGTACTTAGATGTTTCAGTTCCCCGGGTCTGCCTTTACTACTCTATGTATTCAAGTAGAAATACTGTTCCATTACGAACAGTGGGTTTCCCCATTCGGAAATCTCCGGATCA
>NZ_JBBAXC010000039.1 GCF_037120725.1 Bacillus spongiae | reverse complement strand
GGCTTTAATCCATTTATAAATTGTGACTTCAGATACGCCATATTCGCTACTTAAAGAACTCACCGATTGACCTGAATGATAAAGTTCGACCACCATTTTCTTAAAATCTTCACTATAATTACGACTGTTTTTTGATGCCATACCGGACACTTCCTCTCTTATATTAATCATAGAGAGTTAACTAATCGGTGTCCATAAAACTATACTAACTCCAAGGTACTTAACGTAGGCTTTACTGTGTTTTTGTTGGTAGAACTCCTTTTAGATTATTAATAGTATTATATAATTCATCTAGTTTCGTGTAACAATCGTTTATTTTCCCTTCTCATTATGCTAGTTAAAGCATAGTAGATAGATAAGGGACAAGTTAGCAATAAATTAGTAAATATGTGCAAGCTGATATGCTCTTATAAAATAAATAAATTATATGATGGGAGACTGTTAAAAGTGATTATTGATAAAAGTACTTATCTATTAAAATCACTTATATTGAACTGAACTCCCTTTTCGCTTGGAGGGAATTAATTGAAATATGTTTACTCGTTATTTTGGTTATGTTTTATTCCATTTTTAATGAGTTGTAACCAAGAGACTGTGGATACTGAAGAGAATTTAGGATGTAAAGTTAAGAATTGTAAACTTGTTTATGATGGTGTTAATTATTATACATATGACATAGAAGAGATGGTGAATAGGGATAAAATTGATTCAACGGATAATGAATTTGAATATCGTCTCTATAATAATGATGAGTACATAACGAAGGGAAATTCTATTACTAATCGATTTAAGATTTTAAAACGAAATAATGAACAATTTCAAACAATTTATTCTCATGAAAATGATTCAGAAGCTATTTTTCCATTGGCTGTAGTTGATAGTCAGTATATTTTTGCTGTAATGGATTACTCTGGTGACGAACAATCATTTAAAGGACTATTCAAATTAAATGAAGAAAATGACCTTGAACAACTAGAGACTATGAAAAATGAAATGTCTGAAAAGATATTTGGAATTGGGATGTCTTCGGAAAATAATATGTATACATTATTGTTTGAAGATGGTCAACAAAATTTATATGAAACTAATTTATCTCTATCAAAATTTGATCTAATAGCAGAAGGTGTTTCTCAAAATTTAAGTTCCTTTGGAGAAGATATATGCTACATGAAAGATCAACAACTGTTATGTGGACAGAAGGTAATGAAAAATTTAGAACCAGTTGTTGTTTTATCTTGGGTAGTAGGTGATAAATACATCTTAGAAGTGGATGATACAGGAAATTTTGAAGTATCAGAGCTTAATGGGGGAGAAATAATTGTTAATGGTACTGACTTTATTGGGTTTGAAGAAACGCTTTCTGAAGTTAGTATTTATTGTGATGGAAAAATTGAGAAATTGGAGCTAGACACATGACGTCCATTCTGAAATTAAAGAATATAAATAAGAAATATAGACATAGTGTTCTTCTTAATTGTCATTATCAATTTGATCAAACAGGGTTATATGCGATATATGGCATAAGTGGTAGTGGGAAGTCTACTTTATTAAATATTATAGCGGGGTTTGATGCTCCTGATAGTGGAGAAGTTCAAACATATTTTAATTGCTTAGAATATGTAATGCAAGATCATATGCTATTAACTAACGTGACAGTAAGAGAAAATCTTTATATTAAGCTCAATGTAACAAAAAATAAACCAGAGGAATACGATGAAATTATTCAAAAAATAGGTGAAGACCTTAGTATAGAACGGTTAATTGATGAAAAAGTATTGGTTCTGTCTGGTGGCGAAAAACAAAGGGTTTCCATCGCCAGAGCACTATTAAATGTACCAGAAGTGATTCTTTTAGACGAACCCACAGCTAACATTGACAGTGATTTAAAAATAGGTTTGTTGGAGTTACTTCTAAACCTATCAAAAGAGCGATTAATTATTGTTACTACACATGACCCTTTAGTTAAGGAATATGCGGATAAAACGCTATACTTAGAAAGAGGAAATTTTGATGAAAAATAAAGACTTAGTGGTGAATATATTACGTAAAAAGACACATCACTTTCTAACAATCTCTTTAATTGTAATGGTAGTTTCTCTTAGTATGTTTAATTTTATATTTGCTTATTTAGCTGATCAATATCGATCGATTAATAAAGATTATTTTAATAACAGTAATGTGAAAGTCATACATGTAGAGGGTAAAGCAGAAGGAAGCTCATCCGTAGGGGTTCAATTGCAAGATGAAAATGATATTAATGATCTTTTATTAGAAAATGGGCTTTCAGATAAAGCAAAGGCTTACCCTATTTATATTTTACCTACCATTTTTGATGATTCATTAGAAAAAGGATATTCTATGTTAGGGTTAAGTGAAGAACTTGCGTTTTTAGTTGGTGATACATGTACATTAAAAGACGACAGTATTTGTATAAAGGAAACGGTAGAGGATCATATTGACTTTAAAATACCGATAATAGAAGAAAAAGACGGTGGATTTTCTTCAAATGAAGTAGTCGATAAAAGATTTATAGCAGATGAAGGGGCAAAGAATGAAAATGCTATCCTTATACAATCAATTCCTAATAATAATCAAGCCTATGTAAATGATAAAGAAGCTATAAAATTGTTGAAAACTATGTATAAAGATTCTTCAGACAGCTTTGAGTTTATTCAACAATCCCAATTGGATAAAATGATCGTATATGTTAAGGACATAAAGGATGTAGATTCAGTTGGAGAACTATTAAAAAAACATCAGTACTATACTAGCTATACTTTTAGTAGTTTTGAAAATTTTTCAGTCAACATAGGATCTAAACAAGTTATTTTAATGATCTTAAGTATCGTCTTTGTAATAACCTCTATCATTACAGCTGTCTTGTTAATGATTAACTTTCTAAGGATTCAAAGAAAAGAAATCGCTATTCTTAAGCTAAATGGTTATGACAAGAAGTCTATCGTTAAGGTTTATACCAAGCTGCAATATAATATATTTAAACTAATTTTTATTATAACGTTACTAATCTATTTGATCGTTTACTTGCTCAAGCTTGTTCCAATAAGTATTGATTTGTTTTTACTAATTATCGGTATAGATATACTTGTATTATTAATTAGTCTAAGCTTTGTGTATGTTTTAGGTATAAAGAAAACAAGTAATATGGATATGATGGAACTATTAAAAAAGGATAAAGAATTTGATTGAAACAAGCACTTGTACTGATGGTTCTGGTATAAAAATAATTTAATCTAGAAATAAATGGCCTATTTTCAACCATTGGCCATTTATGCTGCTATTCTAAACTAGGGACAGATTTCACTTGTAAGTGAGACTGTCTTTTTTTAAACATATGCCTTTTCTTCAAGTCACTTAATATAGAAAAGGCGGTATCATGATTTGAACCCTAACAATGACTGTATTCGTTTTTTAATTAAATGCTGTTTTTCTATAAATATAAAAGAAGAAATGTATATTGTAAGAATCTATGTAGAGAAATTGTATCAAGTCAATAATTATCAATGTAATGGCAAAGGTGATTGCTTCTTTCTATCAAAGGCTTTAAAAGTTTTATAAGCTATTAATTATTTAAATCAAAAACTATTAAAAAAGTTATTGACTTCATTAGTTGTCACATGCTATTATAAATGAGTCGCCAAAACGACACCAATTGAACTTTGAAAACTGAAAAGACGAAACGTCAACGTTAATTCTAAACGTAAGAACTAAGTTCTTACACAAACATGAGCAAGTCAAACTACTTTTATGGAGAGTTTGATCCTGGCTCAGGACGAACGCTGGCGGCGTGCCTAATACATGCAAGTCGAGCGGACTGA
>NZ_JBBAXC010000038.1 GCF_037120725.1 Bacillus spongiae | reverse complement strand
ATGACCTGAATAGGAAACCTTTCTTTTTGGTCATCAATCAACTCGGTCAGTTCATTATCCGTTACTTTCTTGCGAATATGGCCATAGCCTTTTTTAAGATTTCAATTTCCTGCTTCATTTTTAAATTCTCTTTTTGGATCGCCGCAATGTCATGTGGAGTGAACTGGTTCTCCTCTCCAGCTACTGGAGTGAAGGCGTTAATCCATTTATAAATTGTGACTTCAGATACGCCCTATTCGCTACTTAAAGAACTCACCGATTGACCTGAATGATAAAGTTCGACCACCATTTTCTTAAAATCTTCACTATAATTACGACTGTTTTTTGATCCCATATCGGACACTTCCTCTCTTTTTTTAATCATAGAGAGATAACTAATCGGTGTCCATAAAACTATACTAACTCCACCCTTTTGTTCATCGTTATACTTACCAAATGGCTCTAAGTATAAATTACCGTATATGTTTTAGAAAGGTAGCAGATCTATCAAGGAATTTCTTTAAGTGGCCTCTTTTGTCACTCGCCAAAGTTAAATCACTTTTTTCGGCTATTTCCTCTACAATATTGTCAATGGTTTTATTGTCAGTTATTATTTTTTCTTCAGTAATATCGTGATTAAAGGCATAAATACACCGGTCAATTTGTGATTTTGCCCATGAATTAGCCCATTCAAATCGTTTGTTAAGGCGTTTTTCTATTGTTTTCTTCTCTGCATAAAGAATGTAATGTTTTACCTCAATACCTTCTTTAATAAGTCGTCCAATTATTTCATCATAATAATGACGATTAACCAAAGTCATGGGTGCTATAATAATACCATCATAAGTATCTGATAGATATTTTAACATTTTATAATTGAATAACCGCCACTGTTCATGGTTTTGAAAATCCGATTCATACAGTTCTTTAGGTAAATTTTTTCGTATAAAATAACCGATATTTTCAGGGTCGTAAACAAAAGAATTTTGTAATCTTTTGTTTAATTCATAAGTACATGTTGTTTTTCCCGAGCCAAACGCTCCATTTATCCAAATAATCATATTCACACCTCTTTTTTCCAAGTAATAGAATACCACCAAAACAAATGCCTTTGTTTCAGAGGACAATTTTTCTGCAATTCCTATCATATTTTCAAATAAGGAATTTTACTTAGTAAGTATTTATAATAGTGTCGATTGTGATTCCATGAGGTATTATCGAGATTAACAAAAGCAAGTTTATTAAAATCAATTTTTATCTGTTTTGTTTATCCATTAAACGACTCCTTTCAACAGGTTTGTAGCTATTTTCCCCATTGTCTCTTCAAAGGTCTTGATTTCTTCTTCATCTAATGGATAATAAAAATGCTTTAAAAAGTTCTCAGAAAAGACAGCCTCTAACTTCATCATTTTGTAACCCTTTTCACTCAATTCTAGAGTAAAACTTCTTTTGTCTACCGAACTTTCTTTTTTCTTCAAATATTCGCCCTTTAACAATGTATTAATCATTTGAGCAACGGAAGATTTTTTTATCCCTAATCTATTTGCAATTTCTGTTATAGTTGCTAAATCACCTTCATTATGTAACTTGTAAATAGCAATTATGTATTGGTAACTATTAAATGTTATTTCGCTATACCCCTCTTTCTGAAACATTGCACTTAAGTGCCGATTAAAGTATTTATAGCATGCATCTAAATCTTGAAATACGTTCATAATAACCTCCTTGAATGTTGTTAGTTAGGCTACCTAACATCATGCGTATACTATTCACTCCAGTCAAGTTGTTTTAGATTATTAAACTTATTCTTTTCGATTAAACTCATGCACTTTAAGTATATGACCCTCAACCAGGAGAAATTTTATCCTAATTAACAGCCATATCAACCTTATAGGCTCGATTACAGGGTTGCTGCTCTAGTCTTCGTCATAAGACTTTCATAAATTGGAAAATAGAGCGAAGCAACCCTTTTTAAGCTTTCTATGTGTATCGATACAGTGTCGTTTTGCTGGGTCCTGTCAAAAATATTTGATAAAGCTTATAAGGTTGGAAATTTTTGTAATAATCGGGTGCTTTTCTTTAATAACAATAGCCTAATTTCTCGTTTAAAATCAAGAGAAACTAGGCTTTTTATTTTTTTAAATCCTTAACGTTGTAAATCCGCATTTTCCTGACGCTACCCCAGAATATACCTGTTAAGAATTAATACAGATTTTATTTTAAGCTATTTCCTAATGGATTGTTGTTTTTTGTATATTTTTTCTAATGAAGTTTGATAAAATTAAATATTATGTAATATTTTATGAGGTATATTTAATAAATTGTATGCGGGGTGGAACTATTGAAGGACTTTATTTTAGTATTAATCACCATATCATTAACTGTTCTTATCTACGAAAGTGTAACAACATTCATTGGTTTTAATTATGATTTTAGCGATAAATTCAATTTATCATCATTATTAGTTGATTTTGGTATATTCGCAGGAATTTTCATTCCAATTCATGCTGTTTCAAAAAGGATGATATTTAGGAAAGGTAATTAGTAGAACTATTTGATAACTAACTATTACTATTAATTCAGTTGACTCTAATTAGAAATGCTCATTTTCACGTGTCTAAAAATCCAACTACACAACTGTTGGGATATACCTTGATATCGTTTCATCCAACATCAATTTGTCTAACTTTTAGTAGTTCGTTGCTGTTGCATAACAAATATTGCTTTCTAATATTATTTGATCAAAAACATCTTACAAATTAATATTTCCGCTTATAAAGAGAAATCAGTTTGAAGAAAGATTAATGTATTTTTCTCTTTATCATTGAGGCTATTATTTGTCTAATTGTATCCTCTGTATACCCTCCTCCAATTGAATAGGAAATATCCAATGCTTTTATTGCAACATCTTGAAAGTCAATATTAGTCATATCAACATTATTCTTTTCCATTTCTTCTTTAATTATTTTTTTGTGAGTTTTATGTCTTTTTTTGTAACTTTATACACAATTATATCCTCCTTCATTTTTCGAATTAAGATAATTTATTAATAAGATCTAACTTTGTAGGTACTGTTTAATCTGTAAGGAATTACCTTTCCATAACTTATTTCATCAATATTAGGTACATCCTGGGACATATATTTGATCCAGTTGACGGTACTGCATCTCCAGATAGAGATACATAAAAATCAGTCTATACCTTACCCATAATTAAAGCTACCTAATCTCCCACCAGTTTATGTTCTGAGTTTATTCCGTCGTGGTCTCCATCGTAGTATATTGACACTATTTCACATCTTTAGCAGTGCGTTCGTTTTATAACATTAGAAACATCTGGTCAGCAATGAACTATGAACTATAATATACTTCCCATTGTTTTTTCTACTATATACTAATTAATTTTCTAATTTATCTCGAATTCAAGTGTTCAAGATAATGGTCCTTTTCTTGAATAACTATATTGTCGTTCAGATTTTCTATCTCTAATTTTAAAAACCCCTTTGGATATATATCCAAAGGGGTTTTTATAAGCATCGCGACTATATGCAAAACATTGCATCTTTTTTATAAACATCGTCACTTTTATCAAATCTACATTAAGAGCATTATAAATTTAAAGGGAGTATGCAAGAAATAGATGACTTATTTCTTCAAATAAACAAGACAATATGCAATATTATATCTTTTACTGCAAGTGAAGCGGGACCACTATCTATTTGATCCAGTTTTACAACCGATGGAGATTTTTCGCAAGTGTTTCTTCTGCTGATAGTAAATAAGGGCATTTTGCAAGTATTTTCGCTTCTTCTGTAAGGAATTAGGGGAGTTTTGCAAGTATTTCTTCTTCTGCAAGTAAATGAGGGAGTTTTGCGAGTAGTTCATCCTCTGCTGCAAGTAATTAAAGGAGTTTTGTAAGTATTTTCGCTTCTTCTACAAGTGATTCAAGTTCCACATACCTATTATTTAAACAAGTCAGGACACGTGTTTAGGCCACTTCCATGCATACACAATAATGACGATTAACGCAGCCACTTCTACTGTTAAAAAGAACATATCATCTAGGTCATTTACACCACCAAAGACTACAAAAATCACCAGTGTTACGATTCCAGCTATTATATTTGCCCACCGATTCAGGCTATAGCTTAACACACGTGACAAGAGGACCATCGCGATTGGTATCTCTAACAGCATACCAAACCCTAACAAAAGTCCTTCTGTTATAACTGTCCCATTTACGATTCCGGTCATCATTTCTCCTAAAAGCTCTGGTCTAAACAGTTCATGAAGGTCCCTAAATATGAGATTTAGTAGGACAAAGATCCATAAGGTTGAAAGCGTTGCTTTCCTTTCAAGGTCAAAAATTTTGTGCTCACTATTCAATTTATCTACTCCTCTCTTTTATAAACGTTTGTTTTACGCTACCGTTATAATCACTTTTCCTCTTGCACGCCCCTTTTCTAGATAGCGAATGGCTTCAGCTGTTTGGCTTAAGGGATAATGACGGTCAATCACCGGTACAATTTTTTCAGATTCGAGTAGTTCCTTTAAAAATAATAGATCCTTTTTGTTTGTGTGGACCGTTTTCATCAAGCCAATTTTTTTATTGCCCGTTCGAGATATCCACTTTCCTTTAAGAGAAATATCTACAAAACGAGTCATATTCGTAAATCCAGCGACAGTACAAATTCCATTTGGCTTCAAAGCCCTCAATAAGTCTGATACTGACCGATTTCCAACTGTATCAAAAATGAGGTCATATTTCTTCCCTGTATTCGTAAAATCTGTCTTTGTATAATCAATGACATCATCTGCCCCAATGGAGCGAACTAAATCCAAATTACGTGTACTACATACACCGGTAACCTTCGTCCCAATGGCTTTTGCTATTTGTACTGAAAATGTCCCCAACCCGCCTGATGCTCCGTTAATCAAAATATTCTGTCCTGATTGAAGGTTCCCATCATTTTGAAGACCTTGCAATGCCGTTAGGGCTGCTATCGGAACGGCTGCTGCTTCCTCAAAGGATAGGTTACGAGGCTTTAAGGCTAAAGCCTCTTCAGGCACACAAGCATACTCGGCAAAACCACCCAACCCTGTTTCGAATTTCTCTCCAAACACTTCATCACCTGGCTTAAAATGGGTTACCTTGCTTCCAATGGCTTCCACCCGACCTGCAAGGTCTGCTCCAAGACGTGTTGTTTTTTTCGGTTTTTGAAGACCATTTTCCAATCGTGCTAAAAAAGGATTCGCCCTCATAAAGCGCCAATCAAGTGGGTTGGCAGCAGCAGCATACACCTTCACCAACACTTCATTCTCCTCTGGTTCTGGTTGTTCCACTTCTTTAAGCTGTAAAACATCCGTCGATCCGTATTCTGTAAATACAATCGCTTTCATCATTCTCCTCCTTCATTTTGGTTCTAAAAAAATCAATCTCACAGGATAAAGTTGATGTTTTCTTATCCTTAAAGTAAACTATACAGTGTAGTTTACATGTGGTCAATAGGTTTTTACACTATACGGTGTAGTTTATTTTTAATATAGAAAGTGAGTGCTAAAAAATGAAGAACATAAATGAACCCTCAGACAATTTATCAAAGAAACGTGAAGCGATTATGGATGGCGCTATTAAAGCTTTTGTCATCGAAGGGTACGAAAAAGCCTCTATGGACCGTATTGCTCAACATGCAGGCGTTTCTAAACGGACCGTTTATAATCATTTTTCGAATAAAGATGATCTCTTCCAAGCAATATTTCAACGGTTTTTATCTGAGCAAGAATTATTAAAGGATATCCATTATGATCCTACTAAAACGCTAGAAGAACAACTTACACTTTTCGCTGATGCAGAACTTTTTCTCATAAACGATCCAAGTCGACTCGCCTTATCAAAAGTCCTTACAACTGTTTTTCTTCAAGATCTTGAGCTGGTGACAGAAACTAAAGCGAAATATGGTCCACCACACGCCAACTTAGTGGCTTGGTTAAAAGCTGCGGATGAAGATGGAAGGATGGAAATACCCGATGCTAACTTAGCTGCGCAAATATATCATGCCATGATTGAAGGGGCCTTAACATGGCCTTCTCTCTTTCAGCAACCCCAAACGAAGGAACAGTTTATACCTTTAAAGGAGGAAATGATTAAAACGTACTTGTACCGATTTAGAAAGTAAGCTACGGCTACACATATACAATGCCATAAGAAACGTATTCATCTCAAAAAGACGATTCATCTACCGTAGTAGGTGAATCGTTTTTGTACTTATCTAACTAGTACAATAGTAGATAAGTAGACATAATTGTACCTATCGTACAAAGCCACCTACCTATTTTTAAGAAGCGATTATGGGTTCTCTCTTTCCTTAAATATATGGTTGAAAGGATTATCCCTGTGATACCGAGAAAGAGTCCAATAAGAGTAGTGAGATTTGGATAGACAGGTAAATAGGCTAATGTAATGGACGTAATCCCTAGTAAAAATAGTAATTTTTCCTGGGACACATAAATTCCTCCTTTCATTTTTCATGCTTGTTTTATACCTATTCTTTTCTTTTTAGATTATGATTTTGTTTGGATCACTCTTAACATTCCTACATCTATATTTGTAGAAATTTAATCACACTTACTCTAGTTGGACTGTTTTTACTTGAATCTTCCTTTTTGTACAGTCAAAACTAGTAAATTAAACATACACTAGTATTGTACGGCCTATTCTATTAAGAAATGAGGTGAAATGATGACTCATTCAAAAAAAATAACGACCTGCGATTGTGGAACAAAATCACTAAAAAAGCTTGTAAAAGAAAACTTTCAAGAAGGCGACCCTATTGGTGTTACGTTTGTTGGAACTGACGTACTTTTAGTTGCGACAGGAGAATTTAGAGAGCTTAGAGATGAAGCCATTGTTGTCAAAAATATTTTTAATTTACCAGGTCAAGACTCCATCAGTTTTATTCCTTTAACCGACTTAAATAGCGTTGAAAAATTAGAGAAATTACCTGATGATCCTTCTATGAAAGCGATCCGTCCAAATTAGAAAGCAAAAGAGGCTGGGACAAAACCCACGTCTGAAATGAAAAAGCCGGTGGAATTTTACGACGAGTAAAATTTCACCGGCTTTGTTTATTTTTGAATTAAAATAAGGACCACTTCTGATAAAATAAA
>NZ_JBBAXC010000037.1 GCF_037120725.1 Bacillus spongiae | reverse complement strand
GTACAACCGTTGTCGTATTCATAGTCAATTAAACTTTCAGACACCTCAGGAAGTAGAAGATAAGTTCCGTCAATCTGTATAAAAAGTTAACTTATTGGTGTCTAAGATATTGACCCAAGTCCACCTATTCGAGATAACGTTTAGAATACGACCTTAAATCCATTTACATTACCTATTATGTACTTAATATCCATAACTTCCAGTTAGTAGTTGAACAGATTGCCATACTATATATTTGCCGATTAATGTTGGTAGGACCCCTAATAGATTACTTTTACAATCTAAGGAAATTCAATAATAGTAATTTCTATTCTATTAAGGTCATTCCTTTACAACTATATTAAGTTGCTGCATTGACAGTCCAAGATCTAGCATCGCCTTTTATTTTAAGCTTTGCCTCGTTTTGAAGTGATACTGTTCCTGACCTATAATCCACACTAGGTTTAATTACCGCATTTCTTCGTTCTGAATACGCTCCCGTTGCTCCATTAGAATTCTGCCAATAAGCCGAGTCACACTTGTTTTGCCAAGTGCTTCCTGCCCCTGCTGTAACACCAGTAGAACTAATTCCAATTGACATAGTCGCACTATTTCTTAAAGATGCGCAGACTTCCCAAGTCGTCTTAATATATTCCACATTGTAACTACCTGAATATACTGCTGATGTTTGGTAATCAAATTTATATGTGTTTCCAGATGTAGTAAGACTTCCTCTCCATGCATCAGACTTGAGTGTACCGTATCCACTTGGAAGAGTTAGGGTTTCCGAATCAGAGGCTGCACTTGCACTACCTATTGAAAAACTAAATAAACCTGTTGCTACTGTTAAACTCAAAGCAATTTTCCTAATAGTTTTCTTCAACTTTCATTTCCCCCTATACTTATACTACTCTATTATTTTTAAAACAAAGAACTAAAGCTGGTGTACACCAATTCGTTAACAAGGAATATTATACTATTAATGGTTAAAATATACATAATTTTAGATAATTTTTGCAAATATTTAGATTTTTTAAACATATTGTAACATTAGGTAATATTAGTAAAATATCAATTGGGTAGTGTTACCTAACCTTGAGCCTTGTTTCAGCACTATTACTTTTTTGGGGAATGAGTGGAATAATAAGGGTTTATTTGGAGCAAGTGTTGAGAGTTAATCATCGAATAAAGAAAAAGCTAGATTACGATGGTGCGTTTATTTGGAGAGAATTCATAAGCTAATGAAGTGGGTTTCTTCTTGATTGAGGGACCAGCAGAAATGGTTACTTGGAAATCCTTTAGATAAAAAATATAGTATCGTTTGAAATAGACCATTACGCCTTTTAATTTTTCATAGTAATAATAGAGGAACTTCCCAGGTGTGGAAGTTCCTTTTTTCCAATTATGTTAAGTATATGTCTCGTGTTCGCTTTGATCGTTCATTATCTATTTCATCTAATAATTTACTTGAATCGTCTCATCCTTACAAGGCTCTGTATTTGAGCTAAGATAAACGGTAGGAAGACATCGGATCATACCACTTTGGTTGGATAAGATTAAAATCATCATGGTCTTCTAAAATGATGTTTATTCGTTCCATTGCATCTTCCATAGAATTAGGGTCATATTTATTAGTCCATACTATTGTAAAAATTATATTCATTGCAGCATACAGCGAGTATAACCGCCAAAATCCATCATTCGGTTTAGTCGAAAAATAACCATTAATTTGACCATTTATAAAGGGAATACTTTCTCTCCGACTGAATAAAGAAAGATTATAGAAATCATGATAAGGATCGCCATAGTCGTATCCGTTAAAATCAATGATTCCTTTATATTCCTGATTCTTGATGATGATATGTCCTAAATGAAAATCATCATGAAGGAGCACCGTTGGTCTTCCTGTTAATAAAGAAATATTATCTTTAATAAAAGAGAGGATGTTTTGTTCCTTCTCTAACTTAATCCCCCCTTCACGATACTCTGTAAGGTAATAACTGAATTTCTTACGTTGAGAAACTTCCCATATTGGCCTGTCTGCAGGTGCTTTTATTTGATGAATACGATAAAGTTCTTTCCCTGCCTTCTCTCCAATTTGGTACTGAATTTGTTCAGAGCAGTTTTTAAAAGCTTCCGATGCTGGCACCCCTTCAATATACTCCATTAACAAGAAGCAAAGTTGATTTTCTTCTTTTACCTGAAATTCAATGGGCCTTTGTGAGCGAACCTTTCGATTAGCTATTTCTTTTAAAAGTTGAAATTCTCGTTTTCTTTTTTCAGCATATGTAATATTTGCAATACGAAGCAAATACTTATTTTCCTCTTTCACCACGATATATTTTTCATCGGGGGAATACCCTTCTTCTATTTTTTTAACTTGTGTGGAACCATTGAGGAAGGGGATTGTCGCTACGATTTTTTCTATACTATACTCCATTTTCCACCTCTATTTTCATTCAAAATTTACATTTCCTACTTAATGAAAAAATGGACCCTTCTAGAGTAGGGTGCCATTTTGTTACCCTTTGGTTTTTTCCAATACCTTATTGATAAACTCTGTTTTACCGCTTGTATAGGCTGCTCGATTATTCATTTCTTTTGCTAACGTTCTTTTTAACTTATCGTACTTCATAACCGCTGCTCGATTATTTCGCAAATAATTTCTAAATGCGATATGTCTAGAAAGCTCTTCACTCTCTTTATTGCAGACATATAAATGATGATCCATCCATTCAGTCTTACTCCCGTCCCATGGAGTTAATAAATCTTTTCTCCCAAACGCTTCTCTACCCTCAAAACTCCATTCAGGCTGATGATGATACCCTAGTATTTCAAGCTCTTGGATCACATCAGGTAATACATCATGGTCTTGAATTACAACATCTATATCCAAAATTGGCTTTGCTCCAAGCCCAGGGACAGCCGTACTTCCCACATGTTCAATATCTAAAATTAAATGACCGAGTGAATGAATCACTACTTCTTTCAATGACGAAAATATTTCTTCCCATTCTTTATCGTACTCGTAAATTTCTATTATGGATTGAACCAATCTCTTTCACCCTCTTCTACTAAATCCTACTATTAAATTCCTTTTGAAATAAAATGAATATTACTTTTTCACAGCGAGCTTAACGGATAGATTCAAACTTTCTTTAAAAATCCCATTCCTATTGACAGTAAGTAATGCCTCTCGTAGTTTGCTCGAATGACTCAATGTTATCTTCACAAAACGTTGGCATCCGTAAGAAGTCGAATAGAGATTTCCAATAATTGATTCAACGGTCCAGGTTACGTCGTAACTAGGAAAACGGTGGACTTTAAGGGTGAATTTCGAGTTCGAAATGACCTCTTCATGACTCATGGTCGGATGAGTATAGGTTGTTTTTCCCGCTCTTCTTTCTTTTCCATACCATTTCTCTATGATTTCTTTTAGCTGAGCTTGCCACTTGGTTAATTTTTTGTTTGCCTCATAGCTATCAATAATAGCCACACCACCGTTATCATGAACCATGTCAAAAAGTTCGTCTAATATAGAAGGACGGTCCATCCAATGAAAGGCTTTCGCTATTGTGACAAGTTGAAACATACGATTATTTTATGCTTTATATTGTGCTAGATTACCGTTATACCATTGTACATCCCCCATTCTTACCTCTACATGGAGACGTTTGGCTTCTTCTATCATTTCTAACTCCGTATCGATTCCTACAATCTGTTGGCACCATCTAATAACCTAATCGCGAGATGACCTGTTCCACAAACTAAATCGAGTACATTTTGATTTCCGTTTAATGAAATCTCTCAATTAAAAATCTTATGAGCGGAGCTGGATACACTGGCCTATACTTAGAATAATATTTTGCTGATCCTTTAAATAAATCATTCCCATAGTTACTCAACTTTTCTAACCTCCTCTACTCTATCTATAGATTTCTGACCCACCTAGATTCTCCTAAATTTCCAGTTGAATGATAAAATATATACTATTTTCACTATTTTTGTCTAGGTATAACTTTAATTCCTCATAAACAATTTTTACATCTAGTGTATGATGAGGGATTAAATCATTGTCGATTCTATTACTTCAATTGGAGGGTCATTAGTAGTTAAGTAATCTCCCCCCTTATCTTTACTTCATTGATTGCAGGTCCATCAGCTAATACGATATTTAATCCAGACCCTATTCACGACCATATAGCCTAGGAAGAGTTTTAACAGTATGGAACTTTCTTATGGTTAGGTCTCAAATTGGGATGTGTTATCAAAATGATTCAGGTACTCTATAATTCCTTCAACAAGTCCTCAACCCGAACGGCACCTTTTATGAAGTAAAGAAAACCACCGTGATGGATAGTTTCGTTTTATAGATAGAATTCCAAATAAAAAATAGCCCAGAAACAAATTTAGTCTTGTTTCTGAGCTATTAAACGTTTTCTCCTCAAGCCAATAACACTTTGGTCTATCTAATCAATCTTCTAACTGGTTCAACCTCTTCGAAACTGTAAAAAGTATGTTTTGCACTAGAAAGAGAATAGTTCTCCTCATCATTTATTCATTGATAATGGAAGATAGATGTTCGAGAGTGTTATGTGTGTTGTTACCATCTGTACACTCAACTAAACGGCTATATGTCTTTATATGTTCATTCCTTTGACCACTCATGTAATTTTTTCTAATCTCTTTATCAAGATCAGAAAAATTATAAGAGATATCACCAAATGCAATATTTTCTTGAAGTATATTCGGTGATCCGTATTCTTTCTCACATAACTCCTTATCTTCCCAGTAAAAAACAATATTTGTGCCTCCAGAGAAAGCCATGTAAGTAACTGAGGAATAATCAGATATTAACACTTTAGATTTTAATAGAGCACTTTTTATATCTCCACTATAGAAATATTTTTCATTATTGCTATAAAAATCGGCAAATTGCTCTTGTAAGATTAATTTGGCCTTTGGGTGAAGAATAATGTTTATTTTCTTGTCTTCATAAAACTTATTACTCTTGATTGTATCTATAAACTGAAAATACCTAGATATATAACTATTTTTATTATCACTACTTCCGGTTAAGTCCCACGGCCTCCATGTTAATAAGAAGGTTATTTCATCTTTATTCTCATTTTTGGACTTAACATATAAATCTATGTTAGGCTGCCCTGACACAATCAATTCATTCTTTTTATAACTGGAATTCTCTAGAAAAATGTCACGTTCAAACTGAGAATTGACGATAATATAATCCGGGGCAATAGGTATTTTTTTGTTATAATACCCTCGATCAAATACATTTGTCGCTAATGACGGGCCATGTTGTAAGAATATTTTATGCTTGTTATTTAATATTTTCTTTTTCAATAGTTGGTCATTATCATATAACCGTCTTTGAATATGTGAAACCAAGTCTGATGATACGAAACTCCGTGCTAGAAACATATGATAGAATGCTTTAATACTATTTTTAGCAAATAGATTGTTAGGGTATTTGCGTTTCAAATCTTCATAATCTGGACTCTCTTTATCTAGTATATACACACATCTCTTACTCGATTTAGTTGACATATTATATTTGAATAATTCAAAAGCAGATTCAGATGCCCCAAGCGAAAATTTTTCAAAAAATAGATCATACTTATCTTTTTTTCTGACAAGCAGAGTAGAGAGATACGCTACCCATTCTTTAAAGACAATCACATTACTTAACCTACTTGTAACGACAATGACAAATTGCCCAGTAATTGATTTTCTCAAATACATTTCATTGTCTGAACCTTTCACTCTTGTAGATTTAGTGTTATAAAGATAGTTTTTTCGATTGAATTTACTTTTCGTCTCTGCTTGGAAATTATAAAAATAATAACTACTTTTATTCAGCACCTTCACAAATATAGGTACGTTAATATCACTTGTATTTAAGTAATGCCTATATATATCACGCAACGGAACAATAGCATAATAAGAGTGTATGAATAATGCTAGCTTGTTTGTGTTCATAGAAAATTTGTTTCTAATCTTACGGGGGAATAAAAACCTTATGTTATAATTGTTCGTTTTTTTAACCCCTACAGATATCTCAGGCGGGTTGACACTATCATTATTTCTAAATCTTAAGATACCAATAAATAATACAAAGGAAAAAAACATAAACGCCTTCGTTTTCGTCATTGGCTTTTTTTCTACCTTATCAGCTATCTCAAAAGGAGATATAGACGGGTCAACCTTGGAGAGTACAAAAGACACCCTTCCTAATGAATCAGAGTAAAATATAATTTGACTGTCATTTTTAAAAGGTACCACCTGAATGACTTCCATCGATTCATAATGATGGGCCCGAGCGACTGATTCGCCGTGGTCTGTGTATAGGAGATACTTCTTATTGTATTTTTTATTCGAGATATTTCTCTTTCCACTAAAATCTGAAAATCCCTGTTTTAACATTCCAGTGTCATCTATATATAATTGGCTTTCTTTTGTATCAATTATTGTAACCATACTGATACCTCTCTAATAAAATATTTTGCTTTCTAATACGTTAGCTAGCTAATCTAAATAAATTTTACAGATGAAAATACCAACCAACACTCTATCTCTATTTTTAATAAACAGAGGACAAACATTATTTTGTCCATTTACAATTTAATATTAATTAACACTGCTACAATCACTATTCTTTCGCAACAATGTAATAGTAATGTTCTTATTGTTAAAATTTTTTTATTTCGATTTTAAATTATAATGATAATGTAAATTGTACCTACTGATTTACGGCTTTTTTCGTAATATAAACTGCCCTCCCTTTGCAATACTTCTAATTATATCAATCTATGCTACATTCTACCATAAGTCAATTAATTATATTATAGGAAAATAGTACGTTCCTTTTACTGTATTCTCTAGAGTTAGTAATAGAAGTACCGCGAAGTCTAAAACTCTAGATATTCTGGGTGCTGCTTTCGACCATGCATAACACTTCCACATCAAAATTATTATTTAAACCTGGCTTTACTTTTCTTTTTAAGTTCTTTAGAATACACCGTCATTCAAATAACTATATTCGATAAAAGAAAAGGTTTTCCATAGAGTCACAAGAGGAGCATTGATTAAATAGTTTTTACCTTTAGTTTTTCAACATTTTATTTAGCCTTAAGAATTATTTTAACAAATGCTGTTTTGCTATGTTTTTCTACCATTTTTTACAGCACCTCTCCGGATTTTATTCCATTCCTCTTGAAAAAAGTGGTATACTTTCCAATGGATAATATGTTCTAAGAGGAGTGGAGAAAAATGAAGGGGAGCATATTACTATATCTAGTAATTACCTCAGTGACACTATTCCTTCTATCTATTTATATTTTTAACGAGATTCATTGGTATTTATTAAATTTATTTTTAGTCATTGGGTTTGGTTTAAATCTCATTATCTCACTAGTTAAAGAACAGAATAGTCCAGCTAAGGATGATTGAAAGATAAAGCTACACAATGAATGATGATGATGACAAACAGGAGCTAATAATCGAAAGGGGAATGATTTTTTTGGAATTTAGAGGAGCAAGCGTGTACGATGAAACTGACTTTTTTTCTAATTATATGAAAAGAAGGGCTAGGCAAGATAGTCCTAACAATGCGATAGAAGGTCCTCTAATCTATGAATTAATTGGGGATGTCCAACACCAAAGCATTTTAGACCTTGGTTGTGGTGATGCAGCTTTCGGTAAAGACCTATTACGTCAAGGCGCAAGTGATTATACTGGGGTTGAAGGTTCTGAACAAATGGTAAAATCAGCAAATCTCCACTTATCTGGAGAAAACGGAACAATCCACCATCATTCAATGGAATCCTTTCCTTATCCATCAAACAAATTCGACTTAGTTACATCTCGCTTTGCCATTCACTATGTTTCTGATATTTATTCACTGTTTCGTGACGTTTATAAAACCTTAAAAGAAGATGGAAAGTTTGTATTTAGTGTACAACATCCACTCACAACCTCTTCATTTATAAGTAAGCAAGCAGGGGAAAAACGAGGAAATTGGGTTGTGGATGACTATTTTCTCGAAGGAGAAAGAAAAGAGCCGTGGATTGAACAAATAGTGGTAAAGTATCATCGAACTATCGAGCAATACTTTCAAACCCTTAGTAAGTCTGGCTTTTCAATCGTTGATTTAAGAGAAGGAAAACCAAAACGGGAACACTTTAGTAATGAAGAAGAATTTGTTAGAAGACAAAGAATTCCTCTTGTCTTAGTCTTTTCATGCGTAAAATAAATTTAATTCCTTGGTAAGGTCCATGCTTTAAGAACAACGCTTGTTTTTTCATGCGTTGTTCTTTTGTTTACTATTTCTATTATTGTAATGAATACATGGTTCTCTTTATTCATTCCTACTGTACTATACCCTTTATAGTAAAAGTTTTTTAACTTTAAACCCCTATTCTCTATCTGTATTGAGGAACTAGGCTTATACCTTCGTCTTTTTGCTTTATTATCTATTTATATTGGCAATCTAATTATAAAACGACTTCCTTCTTTATAAGTAGAATCTAGACTTATTGTGCCATTATGTTTGTCGATAATCTTTTTCGTAATGGCTAAGCCAAGTCCGGAACCTCCAGCCTTACTATTTCTTGAACTGTCTAAACGGATAAATGGGTCAAATATTTTTTCATTGTATTGTTCAGGTATTCCTATTCCTCTATCTTCTATTTTAATAATCAAATTAGTTTCCTCTGTTTTCAATGATAAAGCAATATATTTATTACTATATAGTATGCTATTGTTAATTAAATTAGTGATTGCTCTTTCTAGTGATTTTGGGTTTATTTTTGCTACGACGGGATTGTCCTCAGGTATATCGATATCGTAACGTATTTTCTTTTCTTCAAACTCGTCAATAAATGAACTAATAACTAAACGAAACCACTCATTAATGTCATGCTTTGTTAATTGAAATTCGCTTGAATCAAGATCAAGTCGTGATAACTCAAATAAATCCTCAATAAGATCATTGGCTCGAAGGCTGTTTGAGCGAATGATTTGGATAAATTTTTGACGATCCTCCATACTTATATCTATAAGATAGCTTAATGTTTCAGCATATCCCTGAATATTTGCAAGGGGAGTCTTAAGGTCATGAGATATGTCTAGGATCAATTGTTGTCTCAATAATTCGGAATGCTCTTTCAACTTTACTTCTTTTCCTATTTTTAAAGCCATAGCGTTTATTCCATCTTTTAACTCGTCCAATTCCCTATTTGCTTTAGAATGAATGGTCGTTTCAAAATTACCTTTAGAAATATGCTCTACTCCTCTGAGTAGCTCTTGAATAGGATAGATAATTTGAATAGACGTTAGCTTTGCGTACCAGATTAATATCAATAATAATATAACGATAAAAAAACCTAAGGAACTATAGAAAATTTTATTTTCAAATAAGACATTTTCTACTGGAAAATATAAAACTAAAAAATTACTTTCTTTTTCAGGGACAAATAGGTCAACCTCATATTGGTCTGCAGTCGTAAGTAAATCTTTATAGACATACTGGTATCCTTTATGATGAGGACTATTATATTGTTCTAAAACAACCAACTCACTGCTTACATATTCAATATAAGCTGCCTCAGGGAATTCTCTACTCTGAAATGTCTGTTCAGCTCCAATAGTTATTACATCTTCATATGTTTCTTTAAGGTATTCCTGATTTACTTCCTCATACATGTATTCCACATATATATAATTAATAGCAAGTGTACATGTGCATAAAAGGATAAGAACAAAAAATAGTACAGTATAATTTATAAAAAATTGTTTTGATATAGAGGGAGATCGTTGTTTTTTTAATAGTCTTTTGTTAAACATGCCTCTCCATCCGATATCCTAAACCCTTGATTGTCGTTATATAGATTGGGGATTTAGGATTATCCTCTATCTGTTCTCTTATTCTGCTAATATGCACCATAACTGTATTATTATCATTATAATAATCGTACTTCCAAACAAGCTTATATAATTGTTCTTTAGAAAAAATCTTATTAATATTCTTCATAAAAATTTCAAGTAACCTTTGTTCTTTAGGTTTTAAAGAAAGCTCTTTTCCATTTTTGAATATTACTTGATCGGTGATATTGTATCTTAATCCTCCATTTTGAATAATAAACCCTTCTTCTTTATCACCATATATGGAGTATCGACGAATTTGAGCTTTGACCCTACTTAATAACTCTAAAATACTAAATGGCTTTACTAAATAATCATCCGCACCTAATTCGAAACCTAATACTTTATTAGCATCATCACCTAATGCGGTCAATAGCATGATAGGAATGTTGTTATCTTCCCTAACCTTTTTAATTACTTGAAAACCAGATTTCTTTGGCATCATAAGATCCAATATTACCAAGCCAGGCTTTACCTCTTTCAATTTCCTTAAAGTTTCGGCTCCATCATAGGTTTGTATTACTTCAAACCCTTCTTTTCTTAAATGAAGTGAAACTAAGTGGTTAATGTCTACATCATCTTCAGCAACAATAATAATTTCTGACAACACCTACACCTCTAATAAATATTATTATATTTAATCAATATACATTTACTATTACGAATAAGTTCTTCATTTTCCATAAACAATTAACTCATCTTCTAACAAAATAATTTTGTTTATTCAGGATTACACCTTTATAAATAAGTACCTGCTAAACTACCATTAGGCCTCAAATGTTCTAAGTTCCAGCTAGGTTTCTTTCCTAATAATGGTGAATTAATTTTCGCAAATCATTCTTTAAAATAGCATAAAACACATTTAAAATACTAGAAAAATTACATAAATTTAAGGTTTAGTTAAGGTTCGTAGGCGGAAATCAAAAAAATATAACAAAACACCCTATCACTTTTCACTCTAATTAGATTTTTGGTCTCAACGTTCTCACCCTTCTAATGGCAAAATTACACTTTCTTATTTATTCTGGCTCGACACTCATAGTTTGCTTTCAGTATTAAATTCCGTCTGTTGCTCTTTTTCAGCCTTTGCAAATATTTTACTATTCAAACGGGAATGACCAACTAGGTGAAAGGTAGACGTAACACCAATTTTAAGCCGAGAATGTCACTCAGTAGAGCTATTATATAAACAAAAAAACAGCTCAAGATGAGCTGTTTTTAAATGTGCATGGCGACGTCCTACTCTCACAGGGGGAAGCCCCCAACTACCATCGGCGCTAAAGAGCTTAACTTCCGTGTTCGGTATG
>NZ_JBBAXC010000036.1 GCF_037120725.1 Bacillus spongiae | reverse complement strand
CCCATACCGAACACGGAAGTTAAGCTCTTTAGCGCCGATGGTAGTTGGGGGCTTCCCCCTGTGAGAGTAGGACGTCGCCATGCACATTTAAAAACAGCTCATCTTGAGCTGTTTTTTTGTTTACCCTATTTTCTGTTTGTAGTGTGAGTTTTTGAATATTTAAGTAATTTAATTGAGCTTCATGCAGATAAGAAATTTGATTGTTCTTTTTTATTACCATGAATTGAACTCAAAATTTTTAGAAGGTTCTCCAAACAAACGAAGTTAAATCATAACTGAAATTTGATTGAAAGCCCACTAACAAGAGTTTTTATCTTTTTCTATAAAAATTTTTAAAAAACAAAACTATTGTTGTTAGCTTTACGACTATATAAATAGAAGCTAATACAGCAGATTACAGAAATAGAGTGGTGAGGTATGAATCAAGATCTAGTGCTGATTGAACAAATAAAAAAGAAAGGAAGTGAGGTAGCAGCAAATGAGCTTGTAAAAAACTATTATCGCGAAATCTATCATTACGTATATAAACAGACTTTGGACCAAGAGCAATCTCTCGATTTAACGCAAGAAATATTTATTAATATGCTCCAGGCACTCTACCGGTTTGAAGGAAAGCGATCGTCCTTCCGAACTTGGTTGTACAAAATTGCTACTTATAAAGTAGTTGATTATTTTCGTTCGAGACATTATAAAGTTCAAAAACTCTCAGTTGAAATTAATGATATGGAGTTTGGAAATGAGAAGGATTTTACAAACACACTTCTACAAAAGGAAGAAGTAAAAGGTGTAATCGATGTTATCAATGGGCTGGAAACATCCTTTCAACAGATTATTCGTTTGAAGTTATTTACAGATTATACGTTCCAAGATATTGCGGAGACCTTACAAATCCCGGAGTCGACGGTGAAAACAAGATATTATCGTAGCTTGAAGCATGTAAAGGCAGAATTAAAGGAGGCTGACAAAGATGCATGAAAAGGAGGAAATCCCTTTTCCGGATCTAAATAAGGTCGAACTGGAAATCAAAACGATCGTAGCAAAGGGTGTGAATGTACCAGAACCATTTTACAAGCTATTACACAATATGTATAAGCAAATAGGCATTCAATTTTTACTAAGGGATAGAAGAGAAATAGCTGTATTGATAGCGATGATGGTCATTTTGATGGGGGCGATTGTCATAACGGGTCAGGAACAAAATTATTCCTCAATAGATTTTTACGGTATCATCATGCTTATTTCTCCAGTACTTTATGTTCTACTCTCTTTATTGCCTTTTGTAAATAGTAAATTCAACAGCACGTTTGACTTGGAAATGACATGTAAATATAACTTATATCAAGTAGCGGCTTTTCGCATGATGTTATTTAGTGTGTTTTGTTTTCTGTTAAATACGGTTTGGGTGCTATCCATAGCCATTAAATTGTCATCTATTCAGTTTGTTCAAGCGTTCATGATCTCAACTACCTCATTATTACTGTTTTCTTTGTTGTTTTTATATGTAATTACGTTATTTAACACAATGCTTACAAAGGTGGTAGTGATGCTAGGCTGGCTGGGAATTAATGTTTTTCTTATAACCATGGATTCCGTTTTTTATCACCAATTACTCGTAACGATACCGTGGTATTTATACACAACCGTCATTTGTTTGGCAGCCTATCTTTATGTGAAAAAACTAAAAGAATTAATTGTACAGAATAAGAGAAGAGGGGATATCGGATATGTTAACGGTTAATGGAATAAGTAAGAAATTTGGAGCTTTTCCTGTGTTACAGGACATACACCTAGAGTTTTCAAACGGAGTATACGGCTTGCTTGCTCCAAATGGTGCGGGGAAGACGACTTTTATAAAAATGTTAACAACCTTACTACATCCAACTAAAGGAGAAATTTTATATAATGGGCAAGATATTTACAGTATGGGTGAGAAGTATCGGGATTTAATTGGGTATCTCCCGCAGCAATTCGGCTTTTATAAAAATTATAATCCACAACAATATTTACATTACTTGGCGTCGTTAAAAGGAATTTCAAGGAAGGATGCGAATGAAAAGATTCCAAATTTACTAAAGCTCGTTGCTTTAGAGGATGCTATCAAAAAAAAGATGGGAAAGTTTTCAGGAGGTATGATTCAACGGGTTGGGATTGCGCAGGCGATGTTAAATGACCCGAAAATATTGATTCTTGATGAACCAACCGCAGGTCTCGATCCGAAAGAACGGGTTCGTTTCAGAAATTTATTATCTGATTTGGCAAGAGATCGAATAGTCATTTTATCTACACATATTGTCTCCGACGTCGAGTCCATTGCTAATGAAATTATCATGATAAAAGATAAACATGTTCTATACAAAGACAGCATACAGATAATTTGTCAACAACTTGAAGGCAAGGTCTATGAAACAGAGGTGGAATTTGAAGATGTAGAACGTTTTCGAAGGGACTATTTCTCTCTCTCAGAAAGACAAGAGAATGGAAGGATGAAAATTCGATTTATTGCCAAAACGGATGAAGGTCTAGGATGGAAACAAGAGAGACCAACGTTGGAGGACGTATTTCTTTATCAGTACCAAGATGAAGAAATAGGAGATAACAGGTGAGGGTTGTACTGTATGAAATTCGCAAATTGATTGTTTCACCAATATTACTTAGCCTTATCTTTCTTTTCATTAGCTTTAATCTTTTCCTAATCTATGAGAATGCTTCTATAAAGGAGGGCCTAAAGGAAGTAAACCAAATGGCTGAAACTTATGGAACAGTCATTACTGATGAAATGGTCAACAGGATGAAAAAAGATTATGAAGCTCAAATGAAAGAAGTGAATGATATTACATCTAAGAGAATATCGAAAACTTATCCAGACATGAATGAGTTTTATTCAGATACTTCTTTTTATAGGGAAGAAGTATTTACTGCTGAAGACTTAGGTTTTTTTTCAAACACGGCCCTATTTGAGCTGTACTATTTTAATAGCCTCCACGTGGATGAAGGCTTTCAAAAGTTTGATCCTGATAAAGTAGCTGAGATTGAAATGAAAATGTATGGGATAAGTGGGTCAGCAGCCAAATTGATTAGAAGTCAATATGACAAATTCAATCAGAGGTATTTAGAAGTAGTTGACAATAAGGAGTACAAGCATCTATTCCCTGCACAAAGTGTATTTGGGACTCATCTTTTACTGTTTAAAACGATGTTTAAAACGCTTTTGTTAGAAAGTCTTATTTTGACAATTCTTGTGACAGCATATGTCATGAATTTTGAGTTTGATAGAGGTACCTATTTGCTCGCTTATAGCACCAAACGAGGTAGAGAATTGTGGATAGATAAAATATGGGCTGCGTTGATTACTAATTTTGGTATGTGGACTTTAATAATGGCTAGTAGCTTAATCGCTTATTTTAATGTATTTTCATACCGGGAATTTTGGCATGTGCCAATTAGTAGCTATTTTAATGCAGGAAAAGAATGGTTTATGTCATGGTGGAATCTTTCTTTTCTTGACTATTTATCTGCTGTCATTATTCTAGCTTATCTATTAATTATTCTCTTCACTTTAATGACGGTTATTTTCACTAGATGGATACATAATAGTTATCTCGTTTTCTTTCTATTTGTTTTTCTTTTTGGTGTGATTTTTGCTATCCCTGGGTGGATTCCAAGTCATAATATAGCGTATGTTTTTTCTTTTTTTACACCTGTTAACCTTATTTTGAATTCGTTCGAATGGTTTATGTATAGACCTGTCAAGTTTACAGCTTATTTTGAAATAATTACGGTAGCAGTATGGTTAGTGCTTTTGTTATTCGCTACGTTATTTTGTATCAAAAGCTTTCGAAAGCATGATCTTAAGTGAAGGAGTTGATAGATCTTGCGAATTTTATTGAATGAAATGAAGAAAATATTTCACCCCATCATGCTTTTAATTGCTATTTTAATTAATGTCCTTATGTATAATCTTTTCATTGACATCCATATTTCGAACTTTCTAGATGACCCGTCAGGTAAGAGTATCTACCGCATAGGGATAGAAATGATTGAAAAATATGGTCATGAATTAGATGAACATGAATTTGCGGATTTTAAATTAGTCTATCAGCAGGAAGTAAAAAAGGCTGATAAATGGATACAAGAAAATCAGGAGCTATCTGATTTGGGAATTGCCTCATATAAAGAGTTTCGAGAAGTGGATATAGATATAAACAGTGATTTTGAGAAGGTTCGATACAAGATTGTCAAAGGTATTGATTTGTTTCGGGAAATTCCATTAAGAGAATCTATTATTGAGCGTATGGAATTCCTAGAAGAACGCTACGGGTATAGTCGTATATCAGGAACTCCAACAAAGGAGCAAGAGCTTAGGATAAAAGAAGTGGTTGGCTCAAGAGCGGTCAATTCTTTTCTCCCTGATTTAGTCCAATTTAATTTCTTTGAAATTAGTAAAGGTATCATGATTACAATATTAGTGAGTGTCCTTTTTATAGTTTCTCCTATATTTATAAAAGATTACAAGAATAAACTGGTTAGCTTGCAGTATACTTCTGCAGTTGGAAGAAGTTTGTTTAAGTGGAAGGTTGCGGCAGGACTGCTTTCGGCATTCATCATTACAACGGTTCAAATAATCGTTTATTACAGTATTTATTCTACGATTGATATAGGTATGTTTCTAAAGAGTGGAGTCAACTCATTCATGGGAAGTTTATATTGGTATGATGTTACTTTTCTACAATTGATTATGGTCACGCTCGCTCTTACGTATGTGTTAGCATTATCAGTGGCTTTAATGGCGATTGTTGTCTCGAGTATTTGTAAAAATTATATTTCCATCATTGGTATCCAGCTTCCTATTTTCGTAATTATTTGTTTTTTAGTTCTAAATGGATACTTACTTAGTCAAGCGTTTTATCTATACCGATCACAACTTATGGTGGCAGCTCTATATAGTGTAATTGTATTTCTTCCATTAATAGCGACCTTTTGGAAATGGAGAAGAGAGAAGAAGCAGGATATTTTGTATTAAAGAAATCAGCGTAGCTTGTAATTAATTTATCATGCAGTTGGTTAACGGTATCTTATAGACTTAGTAAGTGATATTACAAAAGTTTAATATGTTGATTAAAGTCACTTACTCTAGTAAGAATATCAGATTAATTCTTTGCTTATAGATTATTAATCAAGTTTCAAATAGTTAGAGCTAGACGCGTTTATTCATAAACGCGTCTCTTTGTGTATGGCTCACTTAACGGAACAAATTCTTGTGCAATTTTTAAAATTTTGAAATAATTGTTATAGAAGGGAAGGTTTGTTAAATAAAAGGGGGATATTCACTTGAATAATGATTTTAATAGAGAATGGTTAACACGTAAGTTTGAAGAGATACAGAGGAGAATTCTGAAAGTCATAGAACAAATGAATGATGAACAACTCAATTGGAGGCCTAATACTGCAAGTCATAGTGTTTCAACACTCATAAAGCATATCGAAGGGAATATCAAAGAAAGAGTTTGTAATGGGATTTTACATGGAAATATAACTAGAAATCGAGAAGAAGAGTTCAAACATACGTACGTATTGAAAAAAGAATTAGAAAGAAAAGTGAATGACAATTTTCAACTTGTTATAGACACTGTGCACACAATGTCTGATCAAGATTTTAAAAAAAGTCAATTGGTCAGGAATAGAGAAAGAACAAATCTCGATATTTTACACCAATGTGTAGCCCACTATTCAGAGCATATGGGTCAAATATTCTATATATCTAAACTATGCTTAAAAGAAAAATACATCTCAACTTCAATATAAATATAGGGGATTTTAAAATCACTTTCTGCATGTACTGAGGAGGCTTATATGGGACGAGGAACAATTTATAAAAGCGATGAAGGAAAAAAATATATGCAAGAGCATTATGAGAATTATTTACAGACATTGAAATTTAGTGTTGAACGACTGTATATTGATACTAGTTTTGGTAAAACTCACGTTCTTGTAGCGGGTCCACCTGAAGGTAAACCACTATTTATTTTTCAAGGAGGTAACTGCATTAATCCAATGACAATGTCCTGGTTCTCTCCTTTAACAAGCCGGTATAGAATATATGCTCCAGATACAGTCGGTCATCCAGGGTTTAGTGATGAAAATAGGATTTCTGCAAAGGATAATAGTTTCGCTCTTTGGATTAAAGAAATAATGGATTTCTTACATATAGAGAGTAGTGCGTTTATTGGCCCATCATACGGAGCAGGTATTCTATTAAGACTAGCAACATTTATGCCAAATAAAATAGATTGTTCCGTCTTAGTTTCACCTGCAGGAATACAACTAGGCTCTAAAATAAGTATGATAAAAGATATCTTACTCCCCTTAATGTTATATAAACTGACTTCATACGATAAGTATTTAAATAAAATTACAAACATCATGTCAGCCAATTCAATGAAAGAAGAGGACAAAAAAATAATAGGCGATGTATTTAAGTATGTAAAGCTTGAACAAGATATGCCAAAACTAACAGAAAGAAATGAATTACTAGATTATAGCTCTCCTACATTAACGATTGTAGGAAAAAAAGACATATTCTTTCCCGAAAGTAGGTTAAAAGAGGCAACCGAAGAAATTATCTCAAATTTATCATATAAAGCATTTGATATGGGACATTTTCCTAATGAAGTTTATTTAGACAAATTAAACAAGGAGATTAGTGAATTTCTTCAATATTATTATTAAATACATCGACCAAGTAAAATAATACTTATATAGAGGAATTGGACAAGCTCTGTTTGTAAAATGTGAGAAAATAGTAGGTTAATCTGTCTACATATGGAAACATGGGACATAGTATGTGTAGTAAGGGGAAATGACATTACTTCGGGTCATTTGATTTTATAAATTGGAGCAAGATGGATAGAAGAGGTGTTTTCATTGAGTCAAAAATGGTTAGAGTGGGCGAAGAGAATACAAGCGTTATCTCAAGCAGGATTAACGTTTTCAAAAGACGATTACGATATAGAGCGTTATAAAGAGTTGCGTGAAATTAGTTCTGAAATAATGCAAGAGTATACAGGTCTTAAAATGGAACAAATTAAGGATTTATTTACAAATGAAACAGGCTATCAAACACCTAAAGTTGATGTTAGGGGAGTAGTATTTAAAGATAATAAAATATTAATGGTAAAAGAAAAGAATGAACAAAAATGGGCATTGCCTGGAGGTTTCTGTGATGTTGGATTATCACCATCAGAGAACATTGTAAAAGAAATAAAAGAAGAGGCGGGCTTCGATGTTTCTCCAATAAAATTACTAGCATGCTTGGATATGAGTAAGCATTTAGATACTCCTCAGCCATATCATTATTATAAACTATTTATTCATTGTGAGATCATTGGGGGCGAGGCGACAAATGGTTTAGAAACAAATGGGGTGGATTTCTACGAAGAAGGTCACTTACCATCTCTTTCTATCAGAAGAAATACTGAAGCACAAATTAACTTGCTGTTTCAATTCCTTGATGATCCTATGAAAAATACAATTTTAGATTAAAGATAAAAATGAACAAGGCTCACTTCATAAAGTGGGCCTTGTTCATTTTTACCTTTAGTTAGAGCTATTCTAGAATTCTACGTCTTTTGACGCTTTCAGTTTTGCAAAACTACTTAACACCTTATTATGGTGATTAATAATTTGCTGGGCCGTTAAACCTCCAGAATCCCATGTACTATGAGCATCAGTCACAAGGGTGGAATTGTATCCTAAACTAAAAGCTCTTCTACAGGTGGTGTCAACACAGTAATCGGTTTGAATTCCTGTAAAAAATAAATCGGTAATTCCTCTTTTGGTTAATTCTTTTTCAAGTTCTGTTTGGAAAAAAGAGTCGGGGGTCGTTTTTTGAATCACAATGGACGATTCTTCAGCTATTTCAGGGTGAATGGTCCATCCTTTTGTTCCAACCTCTAGCGGGTGACCGGTAGGGCCGTTATGTTGAATATAAATAATGGGTAAATCATTCTTTTTAGCTTTAGTGATGAGGTTGCCAATTGTGTGCAATAATATACTTCCTTTATAAACGGGCTCCTCTTCGGGAAACATTCCAGATTGTACATCAATAATAAGCAGTGCTGATTTATTTTTCATCTTTCTCCTCCAGTATTACATCGTTACTAACTAATATAGCAAATAGCATTTTTTGTATCAAAGGAAGAATAGAGAATGAGGTGGACATTGAGAGAAGCTGTGAAGGAGGAGCGGATATACGTTTGCTAAGACGCTGTAATGATAATGAGTAGGCTCTTACCTTCCTAAAAAGTGTGGAAAGGAATAAGGCCAAATATGTAGAACTACGATAATAGAGTCAATGTAATAACGTTATGATCATAGGGAGGAATGTATATGGAAAAAATCATTAGTCAAAATTGGGACTTAGATCGATTATACTTCGGTGGAATTCACCATGGTCAAATAAAAGAAAAAATGATTTCACTAAATGATGAAATTAATGAATTACTGAAGAAAGTACAGGCGTATAATGCTTCTAATGGAAGAGGAAACATAGAAAGGTTAAGTGAAATCCTTCAAGAGGTCCAACTAATGGTGAGTACGTGGGAAGAGCTAGATGACTTTTTAATCTGTCTGCAGTCTGAAGACGTAACAAATGTAAGTGTGTCTAATTTGATGTCCTTTTGCTCAGAGATTAAAGCAAATCTGATGTCAGTTCAAGGAGAGTTAGATCAATCTTTATTAAATCTCTCAGAGCAATCCTGGCAAAATTTTATCCAGCAAGAAAGCATAGAACCTATTCGCTTTTATTTAGAAGAAAAAAGAGAAGCAGCTAACAGTCGATTATCTCTTGAGATAGAAAACATAATAAGTGCTTTATCCATTAATGGTTTTAAAGCCTGGCGGAATCATTATGAACAGCTAATTAACCAAGTGAAAATTCCTGTTCAAGTTAATGGAAAAGAAGAGCTTGTACCGTATGGTCAGGCATTACATCAGTCAATGTTCTCTAATGAACGGAGGGAGCGCAAACAAGCTGCTGAGTCTGTTCAAAAAGTATTTGAAAAAAGCGCGGATTCATTCTCTTCTATATTAAATGCTATAGCAGGCTACCGATTGAAGATGTATGAACAGCGAGGATGGCCTATGTTAAAAGAGACATTGGGTCAAAATCGAATAAGTGAAGAATCGTTACACATGATGGTTTCGACGATAAAGCAGCATCATAATATGGTTGGAAGGTTTATCAAACGGAAATCAATCATTGATAAGCTCGAAGAAATCGCTTGGTATGATATGAATATACCTAGCTTTACATCAGATAAACAAATTCCATATGAAGAAGCGAAAAGGCTTATTATTTCACAATTTCATCAATTTAGCCCAAAACTAGGGGAATTTGCTGAAAATGCGTTTGAAGCAGGTTGGATTGAAGCGGAAGACCGTCCAAATAAAGCGATGCGAGGTTTCTGTGCTTCGATGCCCCGTTCAAAAGAGAGTAGAATTTTTTATGCGTTTAGAGGAACTTATCAAGATGTTGTCGTATTAGCGCATGAACTTGGTCATGCGTATCATAATGTTATATTACACGAAGAGCTGCCTTTTGCTCAGGAAAAAGGGACAAGTGTAGCAGAAACTTCCTCTACCTTTATGGAAAACTTTGTCCTTGACGCTGCGATTGAACGGGCCAAAACAAGGAAAGAAAAATTAACCTTGCTTGAGATGAAAATTTTAAATGAGCTAAAATACGTGGCAACCGTTCCGACGATGTTTGAATTTGAAGTTAAGTTTTATGAGAAACGGAAAAAAGGATTCGTTACGACAGAAGAAATCAAAGCTTTGATGTTGCAATTAGAAAATGATGCGTACGGTGGACTGATTAAGGAAATCGATTTATATAAATGGATTTACATCCAACATTTTTATAGTACGGAAAAACCCTTTTATAATATTCCCTATACGATTGGCTACTTATTTAGCAATGGGATTTATATGCTTGCTAAAGAAAAAGGATCTTTATTTCACAAACAATACGATCATCTATTGCGGAATACAGGAAGAATGACTGTAGAACAATTAGCTTCGGCTTATTTAAATAAAGAGCTTAACGAGAAGGGCTTTTGGGAAACTTCGCTCAAGCCGTTAGAAGAAGCTATTGAAGAATATATTGTGTTAACAGAGGAAATGATATAGGGATTGAAAACCTCCGTTCCTTTTTTGAGTATTCGTGAGAGAAAGAACGGGTAGAGTGTTTAGAGTATACAATAAAAAAGCTAATAACCTCTTAAATAGGCTGTTAGCTTTTTCTTATTAAAAAGCATTTTGAAATGCTTACTCTAAATACTCAGCAATTAGTTTAGGGTTTCGGTACTTCGCCATTCCTGTTTTAACCTTCTTAAAGCCAAATTTATGATAGAATGCTTCATTCGCTGTTGTTGAGATTAAGTGAATGCAAGAAATGCCTTCAAGTTTATTCAGAATATCTGTCAATAAGTGAGAGGCAATACCGTTACCTTGGTAATCCTGATGTACGACGACATCATAAATGGCCGCATTAAATATCCCATCTGTTAAGGCTCTCCCAATACCGACAACTTTATTGTTGATTAATACAAAGGTCATGATATGACTAGCATTAAAGATTAATTTAATATTCTCTTCGTTATGCTTTGTCCATCCAACCGAATGATAAACTTCTTTGATTTCCTCGATATTTACTTTTGATAGACTGTTTACTATTTTCATCTTTTCATCTCCTTCAACATTCCAATTGTATAGTAGTTGAATAAGGAAATGATAGGAATAAAGATGATTAATCCAAAAATACCTAAACTTAAGGAAGTTGACTTATGAAACATTTGAACATCTGTACTATATAGGTAGACAGAAGAGGGTATTATAATGGATTTATTAATAGTAAGTGAAGCTAACATTATGCGCCATTTATTTGCGTTGTCATTAAATAAATACATACTAGAAAAGCTTGAAATAGACAATGTCAAAACAATAATTATTAGAAAAGCAACATTCAAGATACTCCCCCTAATAATAATTAGAGCTCATATTTTTTTGTGTACCCGTTGTAGGATATTTTAAAAACCATGTAGCTTGGAACAGATGACCTTTGGTTAAATTTCCTTTTGTAGAGTTCCAAAATTACTACACTTCTTAATCGGAACATTGAATTATCACGCACTGTCCGCTCTCAACATTGATTGCCGTCACTTTAATTTTAGTACCACCGCAGTATAAATGGTCAAGGAGAATCGGAAATAAGGAGTCTATTTTTCTATTAAATTATTTTTGGATTAGAATCGCATTTTTTTATTGACATTCGTATTGAAAGAAGATATAGTTATAAACGTTGTTGCAAGAAAGTGACTTAAAAGAAGCGAATGGATGAAATAAAACTTAAAAAAAGATATTGACTTCATTCAATTAATATAGTATTCTTATTAAGTCGCCAAAACGACATTGAACTTTGAAAACTGAAAAGACGAAACGTCAACGTTAATTCTAAACGTAAGAACTTAGTTCTTACACAAAACATGAGCAAGTCAAACTACTTTTATGGAGAGTTTGATCCTGGCTCAGGA
>NZ_JBBAXC010000035.1 GCF_037120725.1 Bacillus spongiae | reverse complement strand
GGAGCAAGCTCCCCATCAGTCCGCTCGACTTGCATGTATTAGGCACGCCGCCAGCGTTCGTCCTGAGCCAGGATCAAACTCTCCATAAAAGTAGTTTGACTTGCTCATGTTTGTGTAAGAACTTAGTTCTTACGTTTAAAATTAACGTTGACGTTTCGTCTTTTCAGTTTTCAAAGTTCAATTCATGTCGTTTCAGCGACTTTATTAATATATCACACTAATAAATCAGCGTCAATACTTTTTTTTAGTATTAGCACGTCGTTTTGACGACTTTTATATACTAACACTATTCTTATCCACCGTCAATAGTAAAGTTAAATTAATAGACTTCTTTTCTCATTTGAACTTCTAATTCGTTTCTTAGCTTCCAAATTATTTTACTAGCTTTTAACATAATGACCGCATTTATAAGTATTTTTTTAGTATCTTCATCTTGAGAGCTTAATTATATTCATTTTCAATACAATAAAAAAGCACCTTTTTAGGGTGCTTTAAAGTTAAATCTATTTTCTCTTTTCAGTCCTAATTCTTAATTACTATAATACGAATATCCTCTTCTACAGTAATCAATCCAGTGAATCCTAAGATGGTAATAACAGAAAAAGCAAGCAATGATACTTCGATAAATAGACTAAGAAGTAAATTCAAATTTATTTTCTGAACCATTTTGTTGAATATCAATAACTTCCTTCTGCTCTTTCCTTTGTTCTATTGAAGACATTTGAAGCTTTCTCTCTTTTTTTAACACACCTTGTAACCCTTTTGTTATTCCATTAAGCGAAAGAATAGTTAAAGTAAAAAATATCATTGGAGCCATAAAAATCCACCAAGCATTAGTGAGCTCTTTTAAATTCATTGCCATAAGCCCTGACCATTCTTGGACTATTGGTGAAGGTGGGTCACAATAAGGGCCATAACAAACATTTGTGCCTCCGAAAAATAATAGAAAGAACCCTAAATGAGCGATAATTAATAAAACTTGTATAATGATCTTAGGAAAAATCATAAATAATTGGAGTTTCAAATGTGGTAGTACATGTTTTTGAAGTAAGAATAGATTTCTGCCTCCTAATACTTTAGCACTTGTTATAAATTCTTTTTGTAATATTAGTTTAATTTCATTCGCAATTAAGATAGCAGTTGTTGGTACTGTAATAAGGGCTATGACAATAACTTGCCATATTAGCCTTTCTGTAAAAGTAGTTGTAAAACCTTCATAAGGTTCCCATAACAGCGGGTATAGAATGTTATACGCAATGATAGATTGGGGAATAAAATAAAATGCTGTAAAAATATTATTGGAAACGGCCTTTAATTTTGTATTTCTAAATCCTCCAATAACCCCTACTATAAACGAGATTGCAAAACTAAGCAGAGAAATAATAATTGCCGCTCCTAACGTATATTGAGCACCTTGGAGAACCTTAAAAAACATATCATATCCATTTCGATCCGTACCGAATGGAAAGGAAAGAGATGGTGCAAATGGAGCGGCTGAAATCACTTTCCCTAAGTCATCGGTTAAAAAAGACGTTCTTGGTATTTTTCCATCATAAAAATAATTTAAAATAATGCTTCCTGACAATAACGACAAAATAAAGATTATACATATAATAATTAATAATTTATTTCTATCTACAAATCTCATAAACTTATGGCCTTTCCTATTTTTTTCGAAATATAAAATTGAAGACTTTTTAAACATGTATATATAGGGAGAAAGAGCAAAATAGCTGTAACGGCAAATATCGACGGTTCATTATATGTAAATAAGAACGATGTAACACCAAATACATTAAACAAGTATTCTAAAATTAAGAGGTTTGATAACATCATCCATCCTATTTGCTTCCCATGATAAATTAGACTGATTATAATGTTTCTCATCATATGTACAAATAATATTTTATATTTCGCTAATCCTTTACTTCTTGCTAAATCTACATAGGATAAGTGTATTTCTTCTTTTAAAAATGAAATCATTGATTCAAGGAAAAAAAATGTAGGAAGGATGCTAAGAACAACAGCTGGAAATAAAATTAATTGATTCTCACCTAAAGATGCCACCTCAACGAGTAAAATTCCTGATTGTTTATAAAACCAAATCACAAAAATTTGAAGAATAGAAATAATAAAAATATCAGGTAATGCACCTAATACGAGTGAAACATTTTTCATTATACCTTTTACTATCTTCCCTGCTGAGGAGTAAATAATTAACATTAATATAGAACTAATAATTGAGAGTAGCAGGGCAAGAAAAAATATTTTCCCACTATTCACAAAAGCTAATAATATAATTGGAAAAAGGTCGCGTTCCTCTCCCGAAACAGGGTTTGTATAAACTAGTTCTTGAGGGGCAGACAAGTTTTTTATGACATTTATTAACTCTTCCCAATAAGTTAAGAATGACAAAGATTGCGTTTTGAATAGCCCTGAAGTTGCACTAATAAATATAATACCTGCAACAATTAACATCGGTTCTATTGATGCTCTAACAAATGACTTCACCACGTTCAAATCCCTTCTACCTTCACTAGTAAACAAATGCTCCAAAAAATTATTAAAACGGCAGCAAATTTTATACATATTTTAACAAAATTTTCAGATTACATCTAATTATTTTTTAAATATACTTGTTTTTCAAACTAAAAAGGTTGGTTCTTTAAATTTTTTATGATTTCATTCATTAAAGTCAAAAAAAAAACGCCAAATTTACATTTAGCGTTTTTTAAATAATATACGTTTGAATAATTGTTAACCCTACTACTCCTGGAATACCTAAGAAACCTGATATAGATGAGGTAACAACATTTATTGGTACATGAATACCAAGCTGACCTCCAAACGCGTTTAAAAAGAATAGAAATAAAGCTCCAATCATCACCTTAATAGCACCAAGTCCAATTAAACGAATAGGCTTTAAGGAAGTCCCCATTGATAACAATAATAAGGTTACTCCACCTAAAATCGAGATAACAATAATTGGGTTCAAAAGCAACTCCTCATTTCAAATAGAATGGATACTAAATAAATATGAAGGTTGTCTATCTTTTTATGACGATTTTTCTATTTTTCGCTTCTTTAAATAAAAAGAAGTACTTAGCTTCAGCCAACTTAGTTTGGCACGATAGATCAAAATTCTGTTCGAAGCTCATGCTTTCGATCGAACGCTTATCGACCCAATCTTCCTTCGTTGCTTTCATCAAATCCAAAAAAGACTTGTCATAGTTTGTACGTAATTTACTTTTTCTTCGGAAGAACATCTTATTCACTCCTGCTATACATCTCTTCTTCCTTCAAGCGCTTTAGACAACGTAACTTCATCTGCATATTCTAAATCCCCACCAACTGGTAACCCATGTGCTATTCTCGTCACTTTAATTCCAGACGGTTTTAAAAGCCGGGAGATATACATAGCAGTTGCTTCCCCTTCAATGTTTGGGTTTGTCGCCAAAATAACTTCTTGAATTTCTTCTTCTTGCAATCTTTTCAATAGGTCAGGAACGTTAATATCTTCTGGTCCAATCCCTTCCATTGGTGAGATTGCCCCATGTAAAACATGATATAAACCGCTATATTCTTTCATTTTTTCCATAGCAATCACATCTTTAGGATCTTGAACTACACAAACAATACTTCTATCTCTCTTTGTATCTTCACAAATATAGCATGGGTCTTGATCCGTTATATGGCCACATACAGTACAATATCCTAGATTTCGTTTTGCATTGACTAATGCTTTTGCAAAATCTAAAACGGTATCTTCTTTCATATTTAGCACAAAAAAAGCCAGACGGGCCGCTGTTTTTGGCCCGATACCCGGCAATTTCATAAAGCTATCAATTAGCTTTGATATCGGTTCAGGGTAATGCATCCTACGTCCCCCTAATTACATTCCAGGAATATTTAATCCTTTTGTAAATTGACCCATTGTAGAGTTTGTTAATTCCTCAGCTTTCTTCAATGCATCATTTGTAGCTGCTAGCACAAGGTCTTGTAACATTTCAATATCTTCTGGATCTACTACTTCTTCTTTAACCTTTACTTCTAATACTTCTTTATGACCAGAAACGATTACAGACACCATTCCACCGCCAGCTGTTCCTTCAATTCGCTTTTCACCTAACTCTTCTTGAGCTTCAGCCATTTTCTTTTGCATCTTTTGCATTTGTTTCATCATATTTTGCATATTTCCCATTCCACCACGCATGTGTGAAAACCTCCTAAAATGTTTTAGTCTTTTATTTCTAACAAATCAGATCCAACTAACTTTATTGCTTCACTTACAAGAGGATCTGGTTGGTTTGAATCCTTTTTTTCACCATCATCTTGTTGATATTGTAGAAAATCTTGTCTAATGTTTGACCATTGAGCCTCTGGAACTCCCACAACTTCGTATTGTACTCTTAATAGGTTATTCAAGATTGTTGAAATTGCTTCCATGAAACTGGGATGTTCCATTGCCATTTGACAATGAATTTCGTATTTAAATTTTAACACAAAAGCGGAAGAAGAAGCTGCTACCGGCTCTGCATCATTTAAAAGGGCAGCCTGTGACCTCATATTTCGTTGGTTTAACTGTTCTAAAAGGTCCCCCCAACGACCTTTAATAGCATTCAATTCTTGTCGAGTAGCATTTTTTAATACTTCTTTTATCCTTCCAACGGGAACTTTAAACCCCTTTTGCGATCGATTAGTTGCTTTTTTCTTTGTTGGAGTTGATGGCTCAGTAGCGGTTACTCCACCTTGTTTTTTCAAGCTAACTAACTCATTTTCAAGTACCTTAATCTTTTCTATTAACTCTTGTACTTCTGGAACCGAAGCACCATTTGATACTGGTGCATTCTCTGACTGACAAAGCTTAATAATTGAGACTTCTAAATAAACTTTTGCATGGTTCGTAAATTTAATTTCTTGTTGTACAGTATTTAATACATCGATATAAGAATAAATATCCGTTGGCGAAATCTGTTCTGCTAGAACTGTGAACTCCTCATCTAGCAATACACGCTCTAAAGATTCTTCTAATTTTGGAGCTGTTTTATATAAAAGCATGTCTCGATAATAAAGGATTAGGTCTTCTACAAATCTAGACGGGTCTTTTCCTTGGTTAATTAATTCCTCAAGCGCCTTAAGTGCTTTTGCTATATCTTTATGAAAAATGGCGTTCCCAAGTTGATTTAAGTATGATTGGGCGACAGAGCCAGTCACAGTAAGCGCATCATCAACCCTAACCTTTTCATCACTAAATGAAATGGCCTGATCCAATAAACTTAAAGCGTCACGCATTCCACCTTCAGCCGCTCGAGCAACTACATGAAGTGCTTTTTCTTCATATTGTATATTTGACTCGTCAGCAATATGTTTCATCCGTTCTACTATGTCATGTGAAGTAATTCTTTTGAAGTCAAAACGTTGACATCTAGAAATAATCGTAAGTGGTAATTTATGAGGTTCGGTTGTCGCTAATACAAAGATTACATGTTTTGGTGGCTCTTCCAATGTTTTTAATAAAGCATTAAAAGCACCGATGGATAACATATGAACTTCATCAATTATATAGACCTTATAGCTTACAGCACTTGGTGCATACTTTACTTTATCCCGAATGTCACGAATCTCTTCTACACCATTGTTTGATGCTGCATCAATTTCTATTACATCTGAAATAGAACCATCTGAAATACCAATACAAGATGAACATTGATTACAAGGTTCATCTACTGGAGCTTTTTCACAGTTTACCGCTTTTGCTAATATTTTCGCAGCACTTGTTTTCCCAGTCCCTCTTGGACCAGAGAATAAATAAGCGTGAGATATTTTTTGCTGAAGGAGGGCGTTTTGCAATGTTTTCGTTACATGCTTCTGTCCTACTACATCCACAAACTGCTGTGGTCGCCAAACACGATATAATGCTTGATAAGCCATCTATTCCCTCCTCCATAATATAAGAATCTATATTATTATACCGTATATAAAATTTCTAGAAAAGTGGAACGGTCAGCAATTAATCATCTATTTAGAATTCATTATTACTATTCATTTTCTCAGATCATTGTATCCTCATTTAAAAAGTTCATCTTAACTTACTAATGTAAATTCAAAAAGTATTTATTCTTTCCTGTAGATATATAGGCCAAAGCCTATAGAAAATGACGTTTTCTTCAACAAAAAAACTCATCTGCGTAACAGATGAGTTTAGTATGTTAAATTTAACTGCCGTGCACCTTTCGTCGACTAACATTCATAGGCGTTACTCAAGCAGTTAGCTCGGCCCAGGCAACCCTGCGGCACATGAGATGATCCACTTAATGCTGCTTCCTTCCGGACCTGACATGGTTCGTGGGTTCTCATTGCGCAGGACCCAGGCGTCAACACCACTTACTTGAGGCAGGCCCTACAAAGTGCTAGCCTCGGAAAGGGATTCGGCCTCGCTAGAGCGGTTTGCGAGTACAGGGCACCGCTACCTCCCCGCTTAGCACGGCAAAATTGAAACCATATTTAGTTGCATCTTTAATCGATGCAAGTAAAAGTATACTAGTTATTACGAAAAAAAGCAATGGTTTCGAAATGGTATCTTCTTACTTTTATTCCATTGCACCTTTTTTCTGTTTCTTTTCATCTTTTTTCCTTTGACGTAAATTCCGAAAGAAACTACTAAGCAACGCGCCACATCTTTCTTCTAATACTCCACTAACTACTTGACATTGATGATTGAACCGATGATCAGTGAGAAGATTCATTAGCGTTCCTGCGCATCCAGCTTTCGGATCTTTTGCTCCATAAACAACCCGATCAATACGTGACAATAGAATAGCTCCACTACACATAGGGCAAGGCTCAAGTGTAACATAAAGTTCCACCCCTTCCAATCGCCATGTCCCTAATGCTTCACACGCTTTTTCAATGGCTAGTAGCTCTGCATGGGTAACCGCATTTTGAGTAGATTCTCTTAAATTAAAGGCAGTAGAGATGATTTCTCCATCCTTTACAAGCACTGCTCCAATTGGAACCTCATTGATCTTTTCGGCTTTTTTCGCTTCTGCAATGGCCAATTCCATATAAATTTCATCTTTTGAATTCATATAATAACCCCTTATAAATCTGGTCTATTTATACCAAACTATACTTTAAGAATTACAGAAGAATCTGCTTCACATACTTTATGTTTAGAATACACTCATCTATATACACCTATATTTCAATTAAAGATTAAAGACTAAATTGAAGAAATGGGAATAGCATTTTCTTTCCGAACGATGACATCATTTATTGGTATAAAAATAATTGCTAAAGGAGATTTTTAATGGATAAGCAACCTACCTTCGCCCTTCTCATTATAGATGTTATTAATTCATTCGACTTTGAGCACGGAGATCAATTAGTTCAACATGCTCATCGAATTGCAAATCCAATTCTCAAACTTAAAGCTCGTTGCTTTAATCAAGATATCCCCATTATTTATATTAATGACCATTATGACTTATGGCAAGCTAACATCGAAAAGATTTATCAGTCATGTGAAAATGAAAAAAGTAAAGCTTTTCTTCACTTACTGAGACCAAATAGTCACGATTTTTTTTTAATAAAACCAAAACATTCTGCTTTTTATGGAACAGCTTTACATACACTTCTACACAAATTAAAGGTAAATTCACTTATTATCACAGGATTGGCTGGGAATATTTGCGTTCTCTTCACTGCGAATGACGCATACATGAGAGAATTTTCTTTATACGTCCCTAAAGACTGTGTGGCATCAGCAAATGAGGAAGATAATCAATATGCCTTAGAAATGATGCGAAACGTACTAAAAGCAAACACAACTCCCTCCCCCTCTCTTTTTAATAAGCATTCATAAAAAATCTAAGCTGAAGGGTACTTATTGTAATAATAAAATGAACCTTCATTTAAACAAGTTATACATTTTATATAGTGGTTGTTAGACGTATAAAACAAAACACAGAATAAAAGAGCTATTCAGCTCTTTTTTCTTATAGTCCTGTAAAATATTCTCGTCCCCTTCTGCTCTTATATTATGTTAAAATTAAATTTGTCGTCATTTGAACGTCTATGTCGAATAAATCTAAATCTATTGAAGAAGACGAGGAGGACATCATATGGGAAGTAACCCTTTTATTACAGTTGAAGGACCTATAGGTGTAGGGAAGACTTCTCTTGCTAAGGCCATTTCAGAACGTTATCAATACCACCTTTTAAAAGAAATCGTTGACGAAAATCCGTTCTTAGGAAAGTTTTACGATAATATAGATGAGTGGAGCTTTCAAACAGAAATGTTTTTTCTATGCAATCGTTTTAAACAACTAGAAGACATTGATAACGATTTTCTTTCGAAAAATAAGCCCGTGGTAGCGGATTATCATATTATGAAGAATATTATCTTTGCTCAGCGAACGCTTAAAAATAAACAATATGACAAATACCTACGGATTTATGACATATTAACAGGCGATATGCCTCATCCTAATGTAGTCATTTATTTGCACGCAAGCTTAGATACATTAATTAATAGAATTGAAAAGCGTGGTCGAGAGTTTGAGAAGAAGATTAGTCCTAGTTACTTAGAACAGCTCTCAACAGATTACGAGGAGTATATGGATAACTTCAAAAATAATCATAGCGAAATTCCTGTATTGACCTTTAATGGTGATGACATGGATTTTGTAAAGAGTAAAGAAGACTTAGACTTCATCTTTCAATTACTTGATAAAACGATAAATAAAGGAGTTTAGACGAATGAATCTTCGGGAGAAATACGGAATTCCAAGTAATGCGGTGATCACCATTGCTGGGACAGTAGGTGTTGGAAAATCTACTATGACAAATGGACTTGCTGATGGGCTTGGCTTTCGCACATCATTTGAAAAAGTAGACACAAATCCTTATTTAGATAAATTTTATAATGACTTTAAAAGTTGGAGCTTCCATCTACAAATTTATTTTCTAGCTGAGCGTTTCAAAGAACAAAAAAGAATATTTGAATATGGTGGAGGCTTTATCCAAGATCGATCTATTTATGAAGATACAGGTATCTTCGCCCGCATGCATTATGAAAAAGGGACAATGTCTGAAATAGATTACAATACCTACACTAGCCTATTCGATGCAATGGTAATGACTCCATATTTTCCACATCCTGATCTTTTAATTTACTTAGAAGGATCCCTAGAGGATATTATCGATCGGATTAAATTACGTGGTCGACCAATGGAACAACAAACACCAACAGCGTACTGGGAGGAAATGCATCAACGGTATGAGAATTGGATTAATTCATTTAATGCATGCCCTGTTCTTCGCCTAAACATTAACGAATATGACTTAGTGCAAGATGAAGGTTCAATCGAACCAATTATTGAACGAATTAGCTATATGATTGAACAGTCACGTATCCTAAAAAAATAAGTCGCCAAATCCTTGGCGACTTTTTCTATGTACTCTGACAATTAAATATAAAAAAATTCGTTATCTGCTTAGCAGTAACGAATTCCATCTCCAAACATTTATGCGCAATGGTTGTTAGTAATAATGGCGGAGGAAGAGGGATTCGAACCCCCGCGCGGTTTAACCCGCCTGTCGGTTTTCAAGACCGATCCCTTCAGCCAGACTTGGGTATTCCTCCGTTCTGACAAAAACTATAATATCAAATATTAATTTAATAGTCAACATGTTTTCATAAAAAAAGAGGAGAAAATTATTTCTCCTCTTTTTTTCTCTAGGCTCAAGGTTGAATGACTTCTTTTCTTCCCATATATGGACGAAGAACATCAGGAATAATAATCGTACCATCTTCTTGTTGATAGTTCTCCAATATCGCTGCAACTGTTCTTCCTATGGCTAATCCAGAGCCATTTAATGTATGAACATGTTCAGGCTTTGCATTCGTTTCGCGACGAAAACGAATGTTTGCACGACGTGCTTGGAAAGCCTCAAAATTAGAGCAAGAAGAAATTTCTCTATACGTACTATAACTTGGAATCCAAACCTCAATATCGTATTTCTTGGCAGCCGTAAAGCCTAAATCTGCTGTACACATACTCATTACTCGATATGGAAGACCAAGAAGTTGAAGAATTCTTTCTGCATGCCCTGTTAATTTTTCTAGTTCATCATAAGAATCCTCTGGTTTCACAAAACGTACCAATTCTACTTTGTTAAATTGATGTTGACGTATTAAACCTCTAGTATCTCTTCCAGCAGAACCTGCCTCAGAGCGAAAGTTTGAACTATAGGCAGCATAAGCAATAGGTAAATCCTCTCCAGATAAAATTTCGTCACGATGGTAATTTGTCACTGGAACTTCTGATGTTGGAATTAAGAAATAATCTTCATCTTTTATTAAGAAAGCATCTTCTTCAAATTTAGGCAGTTGTCCTGTTCCTGTCATACTTGTACGATTCACCATGTATGGAGGTAGCATTTCTTTATAGCCATGCTCATCTGCATGTAAATCCATCATAAAATTAATTAACGCTCGCTCAAGCCTTGCCCCAAGCCCTTTATAAAAAACAAAACGACTACCCGTTACTTTCCCAGCACGTTCAAAATCTAAAATATCAAGATTTGTGGCTAAATCCCAATGAGGTTTTGCTTCAAATTCAAATGTAGGTATGTCCCCCCACTTTCTCACTTCAATATTATCATCTTCCGTTTCGCCAACAGGTACATCTTCATGAGGAATATTCGGGATAGATAATAATAACGTTTCTAGCTCCTCCTCTACCTTTCTCAGCTGGTCATCAAGCTCCTTCACTTTTCCACCAACTTCTCTCATTTGTAAAATTAGCTCATCTGCATTTTGTTTCTCGCGTTTCATTTGAGCAATTTTTTGAGAAACCTCATTTCGCTCACTTTTTAATTGTTCCGTTTGAACAATAAGTTCTCTTCTTTGCTCATCAAGTGTTTCGAATTTTTCAAAGTCTGTTAAATCCTCCCCTCGATGGGTAAGCCTTTCCTTCACTTCATTAAAATTTGCTCGTAAATATTTAATATCTAACATCTTTTCTCCTCCTTAAGTACGTCAACCATTCCAGTGACAGGGTTCCTTAAAACGAATACTAGCTTAACAAAAACAAAAAACTCCCATCCCTAAAAAGGGACGAGAGTTTACCCGCGTTGCCACCCTAGTTGAAAGCATTGTGCTTTCCACCTTGTAAAGAATAACGGTCTCTAACCGGAAGTGCTTACTAATCTTTCAGCCCTTCACTCATGGATGGATTCACACAATGCTTTTATCGGTTTACACCAACCACCGACTCTCTACAAAAAGTCACCATGCTACTAGTTCCTGTCAACGCTTTAAGTTTGTTCATTTTTATTATTCCTAATGTACTACAATTATTTACCTATCGCAACGTTTTTATGCAGAAACTTCTTTATGCTCCTGAACCATGTTTAAAAAATATTGCGTGATACGGTGGTCGTTGGTCAATTCAGGGTGAAAAGAACATCCTAAATACTGACCTTCACGTGCTGCGACAATTCGTCCTTCATGCTCTGCTAATACTTTTACATTTTTACCAACAGACACGATATGAGGAGCGCGTATGAAGACAGCAACAAAGTCATCCGCGATTTCATTAATAAGTAAAGGCGCTTCAAAACTTTCCTTTTGTCGACCAAATGAGTTACGTTCAACCGTTACATCTAACAAACCTAAATGAGGTTCATTATAATCAACAACTTCTTTTGCCATTAATATCAGTCCGGCACATGTGCCAAACATCGGCTTTCCTTGTTTGGCAAACTGTCTAAGAGGTTCCATAAAATGATACCGATCAATTAAACGTCTCATTGTCGTACTTTCGCCACCCGGCATAATAAGACCGTCAATTTCCTCAAGTTGTTCAGCCCTTTTGATGACAACTGCCTCTGCTCCACATACCTCAATGGAACGTACGTGCTCTCGCACGGCACCTTGTAGTCCAAGTACTCCAATCTTCATCATTGTTCTACTTCCCCTTTACCAACCACGCTCTTGCATACGGTTTTCTGGTGTTAGTGAGCTAATTTCAATTCCCTTCATCGCTGTTCCTAATTCTTTTGATAGTTCAGCAATCAGCTTGTAATCTTGATAATGTGTAGTAGCTTCTACAATGGCTTTGGCAAATTTAGCTGGGTTTTCTGATTTAAAGATACCAGATCCAACAAAAACACCATCTGCTCCCAACTGCATCATAAGTGCTGCATCAGCAGGCGTTGCAACTCCACCAGCTGCAAAGTTAACAACAGGAAGACGACCGTTTTCTTTTATTTCCAACAATAATTCATAAGGGGCACCTAAAAGCTTAGCTTCTGTCATAATTTCATCTTCATTCATATTCACAAGTTTACGAACTTGCGCATTCACTTTTCGAATATGACGAACAGCTTCGACTATATTTCCTGTCCCTGGCTCTCCCTTTGTACGAAGCATCGAAGCTCCTTCACCAATACGACGAGCAGCCTCTCCTAGATCACGACAACCACATACAAATGGAACAGTATATTCTCTTTTATTTAAATGATACTCTTCATCAGCTGGCGTTAATACTTCACTTTCATCAATATAATCAACACCCATTGCTTCTAATACACGAGCTTCTACAATATGACCGATACGAGCTTTGGCCATCACGGGAATACTAACCGCATTCATTACCTCTTCGACGATTCGAGGATCTGCCATTCTAGCAACTCCACCAGCCTTACGAATATCGGCTGGAACACGTTCAAGCGCCATTACAGCTACTGCTCCCGCGTCCTCGGCTATTTTAGCTTGTTCAGCATTCACTACATCCATAATAACGCCGCCTTTTTGCATTTCGGCCATTCCTCTTTTTACACGATCTGTACCTGTTCTCATAATGATATGTCCCCCTTTTATGTATTCGAATACTAGCATTACCAGTATCACATAGCATTGCGAAAAATCAAACTTCTTATTCTTTTTTCTTCTGTGAAAAAAGATCCTCTTTGCTAATAAACAACAAAAAACACCTCCTGTCAAGGACGTGAGGTGTTAGATTGATCACAAATCTTATTTATCAATTAATCAAGCAAATTCATTTGCCTAAAAAATTAAAATAAACCTTTAATACCAGATACTACGCTATTCCACACATCGACAAAGAATCCACCGATTGCTCTAAGCGAAAGGACAAACCAATTCGCTTTTTCAACTGATTTATCCGCTACCATATTAACCGTAATAGACTCTGCTGCCTTAGGTGTTAAATACCCTAAATCTTCACCATCATATTCAACAGTCAGTGTACCGACAGCTTGATCCTTTTTAATAGGGGCTTCGAGCTCCCCCTCTTCATTAAGAGCTTTTTTAGCTGGTGTGAAGACAGGCTTATATTTATCCTTTTCGCCATTTCGAACCATGGCCGTAATTGGCGCCTCTGAAATAACCCCAACCTTATCTTCTTTCCCTTTAACAACGGGCATATTCTTTTGTTTATCTACTTCATAACCAGCAGGAACTAACTCTTCAACCGAGAAGTTACTAAAAGCAAAGTCAAGCATCTTTCTTGTTTCATCAAAACGAGGTTTTGATTTATCAGGTGGAATTACTCCTTCTGGAGGCTTCGCGTCCATCACAACTGTAATAAAGCGCATGCCGTTACGTTCCGCTGTTCCTGTAAAGCAAGAGCCTGCGAAATCAGTTGTTCCTGTTTTAATTCCATCTATACCTTCATATTCAAAAACTAGTGATGGAAGCATAAAATTCCAGTTATCCATTTCTGTTTGTTCATCATCAATGCCTGGACGGAACCATTTTTTAGGAATACTCGATGTCTCAAGCACTTCTGGATATTGGTTAATTAATTCAAAGGCAAGAGTTGCAGTTGCTTTCGCTGACATCGTGTTTTCATCTTCTGCTCCTGTACCTTCTGGATGCAGGCCAAATAAATCGGCGTTATTTAATCCAGTGGAATTGACAAAGTGATAATTATCCAACCCAAGTTCTTCTGCTTTCTCGTTCATCATTTTTACAAAATTCGCTTCTGTACCTGCAATTTTTTCTGCAATGGCAATGGTCGCTCCGTTTGCAGAATAAATCGCCATCGCTTCATACAATTCTTGAATAGTATACTGTTCACCGACTTTTAACGGTACATTACTTAAAGAAGTATCTTGTGACACTTTGTATACATAATCCGAAACTGTGTATTTTTGGTCAAAGCTCAAGCGGCCCTCTTCAACTGCTTCTAATAATAAAAACTCCGTCATCATCTTGGTCATACTAGCTATACCTAAAGCTGTATCTGAATTTTTCTCATACAAGATTTTGCCTGATTTCGCATCAACTAAAATTGCTGCTTGAGCGTTAATATTTAGTGCTTCTTCTGCGCTAGCTGATTGTGGTAGTTGAAAAAGTCCAAAAGCTAAAAAAAACGCTAATGTACCGGCCACAATTTTTTTACACCACTGTTTTTTCACTTTGTTTACCCTCCATAATTTGTCTACATTGACGTTATTTTATCATAGATATTCATGATTTAATAGATACACAATAGACCTATCTTATGTAAAAAACCATCCTTATTTTTCTATTCATGTTTTATCTTTCTAAAAATAAAATCAGGATTTCCCAATAACAGGAAATCCTGATTTTGCTTTTTTTATAATGAATAATTCGGTGCTTCTTTCGTAATTTGGACATCATGCGGATGGCTCTCTCGTAAACCAGCACCCGTCATTCTAACAAATTGTGCATTCTCTCGTAAAAATGCTAAATCGGGAGCTCCGCAATATCCCATACCAGAACGAATTCCACCAATTAATTGATACACTGTTTCTGATATTGGACCTTTATAAGCAATCCTTCCTTCAATACCTTCTGGAACAAACTTCTTAGCATCCTCTTGAAAATATCGATCCTTTGAGCCTTTTTCCATCGCTCCGACAGATCCCATTCCTCGATAAACCTTAAAACGTCTACCTTGGAAAATTTCCGTTTCTCCAGGACTTTCCGTTGTACCAGCAAGTAAGCTACCTAACATGACAGCATGTCCACCTGCAGCCAGTGCTTTAACGATATCACCAGAATATTTTATACCACCATCTGCTATAATTGCTTTTCCTTGCTTACGAGCTTCTGCCGCACAATCATAGACAGCTGTCACTTGTGGCACTCCTACTCCTGCAACTACCCTCGTCGTACAAATCGAACCAGGCCCAATGCCAACCTTGACTACATCTACCCCTGCTTCATATAGATCTCTTGTTGCCTCGGCAGTCGCTACATTACCAGCGATAATATTTAAATCTGGATATTGATTTCGAATCTCTTTCACAGTCTGGATAACTCCTGAGGAATGACCATGAGCAGTATCCACTACAATTGCGTCAACATTTGCTTCTACTAACATTTCAACGCGTTTCATCGTATCCTTTGATACGCCAACAGCAGCTCCTACTAATAAACGACCTTGAGCATCCTTTGCTGAATGTGGGAATTCAATTACTTTCTCAATGTCTTTAATGGTGATTAATCCTTTTAAAACACCATCTGAATCGATCAGGGGAAGCTTTTCAATTTTATGCTTTTGGAGAATTTTTTCTGCTTCATCAATTGTTGTCCCAACTGGAGCAGTCACAAGATGGTCTTTCGTCATGACGTCTGAAATTAAAATAGAATAATCTTGGATAAAGCGCAAATCACGATTTGTAATAATACCAACGAGCTTTTGTTCCTCAACATTATTAATAATTGGAACCCCAGATATACGATATTTACCCATTAAATGCTCTGCATCAAATACTTGATGAGTAGGTGTTAAGAAAAATGGATCTGTAATAACACCACGTTCTGAACGTTTTACTTTATCAACGTGCTCTGCTTGCTGTTCAATGCTCATATTTTTGTGAATAATACCTAATCCACCCTGCCTAGCCATACTAATAGCCATTTCTGCTTCAGTAACCGTATCCATTCCAGCACTAATCAATGGAATATTTAACTGTAATGTGTCGGTTAGTTTTACACCTAAATCTACATCCTTTGGCAATACTTCTGACTTAGCTGGAAGCAATAAAACATCGTCAAACGTTAAACCTTCTTTTTGAAATTTCGTTTCCCACATTCTCCATTTCCTCCTCAGCAAAAAAAATATTATTAGTAGGGTAACAATTGGATAAAATACTGTCAACAATAATTGAATTTGTTTAATTTTTCAAATAATTATGAGGTGATGTTTTTGCGCAATCCTAATTACGATTGGGGTTTTATACATAAATTCCAGTCAGCGTCAAGCACTCAAAAATATTTAGAACGATGGTACCAACACCAAAAACAAATTTCCAATAAAAAAAGCTATGAGAATTGTTACCCTTTTATGTATTATTTAGAGCATGGAGAAACGTATTACAAACAGGCTGCCCATAGCCCCCTTTCAATTCAACCGGTTTTACTATTTTACGGGTATACTCATCTTTTAAAAGCCATGTTACTAACTGTCGACCCAGATTACCCACAAACATCGTCGGTCCTTGCACATGGGGTATCCACCCGAAAGCGAAAGAAGCAACAATATAGCTTTTTAGAAGATGAAATCAAAATACAAAAAAATGGCCTTCTTCCACATATCGCTGACTGTATCTTTCATATGAACTCTCTTGAAGGAGAAAAATTTACGATGAAACAACTATTAGCTCAGCTTCCTGAAGTGCAAGAATTATTCCAATTTCATTATAAGGAATCTCCACTTGTTTTACTTAAACAGTCTGGTGATATCCTCACTTTTCCAATGAATCTATTAGACCAATTCCATATGACACTCTCTCGATTCCAAGAGTATATTACAACAATAGCTAGTCATCCAATTATTAGGAAAGAAAACGGGTTTACGTGGACTACCACACCTAGTTTGATGGAAGCCCCCCCTTTTCGCTATCACATTGAATTTGATCAATATTACTTTCCATCAAATAAAAAATACTTATGCCAGCTACCAGAACTATTAATACACTATTTATTACTGTACAACTTGAGTATGATTGCTCGCTATGAAACCGAGTGGTGGAGCGATTTACTAAAGACAACGCCCAATGAAGACTATTCATTTATTAAAGGGTTTTTAATGAGCTCCTTCACGAAGATGCCAAAATATATTGAAAAATATTTACTTATTAATCATTAAATAAAAGACGCCTCTTATTCTTGAGACGCCTTTTCGTTTATATCGTGTACACTATTTAATAATCTTTTTAATTGATGTAACAAAGATGACGGTATATCTTCTTCTTTTAATAGGCTTGCAGGAATACACTCCGCTTTCTCCTGTAGTTGATTTCCCTTCTCTGTTAACTTAATGAGAACTTTTCGTTCATCTGCCTTATCACGCTCACGAACAAGCAATCCGTTCGCTTGCATTCGTTTTAACATAGGGGTGAGTGTACCAGAATCTAAATACAACTTTTGACCTAATTCTTTTACAGATATCGAATCATGCTCCCATAACGCAAGCAATGCTAAATACTGTGGGTAGGTTAGTTCTAATTCATCTAAAAGTGGGCGATATAATTTCGTCATCTCTCTAGAAGCTGCATAGATTGTAAAACAAATTTGATTATCAAGTTTAAGCAAATTTTTATCATTCATACTTATTCACCTAGCAGTTGTAAAATGTCGCTCTCTATCTTATTTGGCTTTGTTTGCGGAGAAAAACGTTTTTGAACACGCCCATTTCTATCTATAAGAAATTTCGTGAAGTTCCATTGAACATCGCTTTTTAGTAATCCTTTTTTCTCAGATGTTAAAAATTTAAATAGTGGGTCAGCCTTCTTCCCTTTAACATCTACTTTCGCATACATCGGGAAAGATACACCATAATTTACTTGACAAAACTCCATAATTTCTTCGTTAGAATCAAATTCCTGTTTAAGGAACTGATCACAAGGAAATCCGATGACAGACAAACCTTGTTCTTTATATTTTTCATACAGTTCTTGTAGCTCTTTAAACTGAGAAGTAAATCCACATTTACTAGCTGTATTGACAATTAAAACTACCTGATTTTTATATCGGTCTAATAATTCCATTTCTCCATTTCTCTTCTTTACACTATAATCATAAATGGTCGCCACTATTTTCTCATTCCTTTCATGCATCAAAATAAATTGCGCACAATCTTTTATTCTTTATTAAGCATACACTATTCCTACTCCTCCTTCAACTATCTTAATATTTCCAACTGTTTTAGAGTAATCGATTATAAAATTCTTCATTTGAAGATTATACGGATTGCTTCACGACCACTCAAATGATTAGATACACATAGCCACTAGGGTTTATACACCCAATTTTCTCTCTATTTCAACCACTTATTATTGTACACAAAAAAACAGCTCGTTCTGAGCTGTTTTGAAAGTGTATGGCGACGTCCTACTCTCACAGGGGGAAGCCCCCAACTACCATCGGCGCTAAAGAGCTTAACTTCCGTGTTCGGTATGGGAACGGGTGTGACCTCTTTGCTATTGCCACCATACATATTAAG
>NZ_JBBAXC010000034.1 GCF_037120725.1 Bacillus spongiae | reverse complement strand
TGTTAATTGAGCACTTACCACATAGTTGTGAGTGGATAGAGACGGAAATACATTATTTATCAGATGGATATTATTTAGCTGAACAAAGCATTGGTGAGCACAAAGACATACTTAATGATTTAACAAGGTTTTTGAATCAATTCGTAGATTATCCAAAATACCTTTCTTTAATTAACTAAGGAAAAAAGATTAACTTACTATTATTTTGAATTCAAGTCTTCCGCAATCGGGCGCAATTTTGGAATAATAAAGGTAGAAAATGATTGAACCTTTTTATAAAATCTCACATTAAATCTTCAGGAGAAGAATCCATTTGATCAATCTTTTTTTGAAATGGGTTCTTTTTATTACCGATAATATTAAGGTTTATAAGGTTAATATCAAACTTTATTCCAAACCAACAGAAGGATTTGTAAGTCTAATTGAAGACAGTCTATAAAGAGCGTATGCAGTTATTAAATAAATTTGGTATGGTGCTCGAGTGGTTTAAAAAAGTTTGATTTTTTGTTCAGAATATATAGTGAAACATCTCATTCTTGAGTGTCGACTTCAGTTGCTTGTTATATTTACCATATTCAACGAACCAGCCTAACTCTTTAAACAGTAGAGGTATACACCTAGTGTGAACTAAAGATGAAAAGTTCAGTTTTTATTTTTTGATTATGTAAACAATTTTTCTTTATCTAGCAAATTTTTATGACTGGCAAACAGTTGTCTGTTATTCTTTTTTATAATAAAGAAAAATAATAAAAGAAAGGTATTTGGCGATGAAAGAGATATTAGTGAAAATAAATAATAATATTCATATTAATGTCAGATATTCAAACTCGTGTAAAGAGACCATTTTATTTTTACATTTTAGTTCGGGAAATTCGCATATGTGGGATGGAGTATTATCACAATTCAAACAACATTACAACGTAATTGTTCCAGACATAAGAGGACATGGGAAATCTGATATTCCAAAAAAAGGCTATCATATTGATGATATGGCTCAAGATATCTACTTATTATTACAAGAGCTAAATATGAGTAAATGTCATATTGTTGGTAGTTCATTGGGAGCAGAAATTGGATTAAGTTTAGCTTCATCACACCCTAGCATGGTGAAATCATTAATATGCGAAGGGGCACTTTATAATGAATTTGGACAATATGGGCTAATAAATATAAGTGAAAACCAAATGAAAAATGAAATTAAGGAACGGTATGACGATTTAAAGAAGTTCAGAAGACCTATTTTTGACTCAAAAAAAGATTATATAGAACATATGAAAGAAAGTCTACAAAAACGAAAAATATGGAACGATCATTTCTTACCATTTGTCGAGCATAATATTCTGATGACCAAAGAGGGTAAATACACAAACTGTTTTCCTCTTTTTGCACGAGAACAATATATTCAACATTATTGGACTGTTCGTTTTGAGGAGTACTATCAAACTCTGAAATGTCCTGTTCTTTTCTTACCAAGTGAGGAAGAGTGGAATGACCTAAAAATCAGGAAAATTCTTATAGAGTTTTGTTCATTGGTAGAAAAGAGCGAAGTATTATGTATTCCAAAGTCAGTGCATGCTTATATGTGGATGCAATTCCCTTTTTTATTAAGTAATCATATTAAGAAGTTTATCTCAACAATAGAATAAACAAGATCATTTAGTTTTAAGGCGATGGATTGAAAAAGAAGTCAGTATACTTGAAAATGAAACTAAGTTACCTTGGAAAATTTAAACGGAAGATATTCAGGAATTAAATAAGAGAATTTGAAAGAAACAATTAGTAACAAGAAATAGACCCTCAGAAATCGAGTAGGACTTAATAGATTAAAGGGGGCTTTAATCTAAGATCATCTTACAAGATATCTCGAATCCGAATCTTCGACAATCGGGCGCGATAATCTAACATCGCGTTTTTATTATGTTTGAAAAAATTGTTGTAAGGTTTAAGTAGTTTTGAAATAATTGGTATTAAGATAAAGTGCAGTATAGTGGAACAAGAAAGTTGGACTAAATAAATTATTTAAATGAACATAGGTGGAATTTATGATTGAAAAAGTAAAAGATGAAGTTATTAATATTCTTGAAGAGATGATTGAAGGAAAGAAAGACATAATAAAAGGTTGTTCGGAACTAAGTGGTTATCTTATGGAAGGGTATGATTTTATCTATTGGGATTTTGACGAGTATAATCATCAACTGCAAAAATTTCCAATTACAGAACAATACCACCTATGGGAAGAGAGTGCATTAGAACAAAAACTAAAAGAATTAGAAAGTAGATATAAACAAAAGGTAATTGATTTAGCCAAAGAGTTATTAGCAGAACTAAATTGATTTCTTATTGTGCTAACGAGGACTTTTATCAAAGAGCATTCGCAAGTTATCTTGAATTCAAGTCTTCAACAAATGGGCGCTTTCCTGAAATAGAGAAGCTGCTCAATAGTTTCTCCTATGACAATAAAACAAGCAAATGCATTATCTGATTTATTTAAGAGTTAACCAAATATATGGAGAAAATAATAAGTAGTAAATCGACAAATCAATATGTATTATTGAAAAGTTCATAAAAATAGGTGATAGGTAATGAATATGAAAAAGTTCGAAGTTGACTGTAATTTTAATTATTTAGGTCCAGATATGCCATCATTATCTAAAAAGGAAGTAATAACTTTTAACTTGAATACAAATGACCGTGTAGTAGTGTACCAAGATGATGATGAATGGGTGGGTACGGTAGTATTTGATGATAAATTACCTTTAATGTATCAATGGTATGTTAGATTAGATTAAATTAAACTGGGAGGTTTCCTATAAGTCTCTATAATATTTGATGTTGATTAAAAGGTATGGTAGAAGTTCCTCCCCTGATTTTGTAGAAGAAGTTATTAAACAAGGTAATTATATAACTCAAATTCGTGATGGAGTAGAGAGACAAGTTTGGTTTTCTGGAAGTAATAACTGAAAATCAAGATAAAACTGTTATCACAATAATGACAAAATAAATTAGAGGGAAAATAATGAATGAGTATGAAACAGTAAAAGATGTTTGTCAAAAGTTTATTGAAAATAAATATAATATTGGGGATTTATCAAGAGCTTTATCTTGGGTGGCAGTCCCAATACAAATTCAAGAAAAGGTCGATGAAGCTGAATTCAAGATAGAAAAAATTAGATTTTTAGTCCCTGACAATGAGCAATATGAAGAGGCATTAGATGTAATTAGGGATTTACTATCAGAAGTTAAGGAATTAGAAAGCAAATAATAGAAATAATGATTAGTTAGGTGAGAATGATTTAATCGCAAATGCACTTATCTCGAATTCAAGTCTTCAGCTTTCGGGCGCAAGAGTTGTAAGTTAACACAGTGACAAGCTCTATTTATATTTGAATTGGGAAGAATAGAGAAACAAGGGTTTAGACAAAGGTGGTGTTTTTTAATGACACTTGTAAGAAATATAAAAGATGCCTTAACTCAAATTTTTGGGAAAGATTATAATTATTATATGAATAATCCAAGTAATGTAAAGGAAATTGACTTAGAGGTTTTTGTATTTGAAGAAGAAGTAAAAGATTTAGATTTACTTTCTGCTTTTACGAACCTTAACTATTTAAACATTTCTGGAACATGTGTAAATGATATTAGCTCAATCATTTTTTTAAAGAACTTAGAAATATTGTACGCTGACTTTTGTAAAGTTACTGATATTTCTTTTGTTTCTCACCTTAAAAATTTGAAGGAATTCGATTTATCTTCACCAATGGACTATATCAATACACTTGAACCTTTAAGAGGCTTAAACAAACTTGAAAAGTTATATGTTCCAGACCACCCTATAACAACACTTGAGCCTATATATAATCTAGATTGCTTGAAAATATTAAGTATTGAAGGAACTGAAGTACTTGAAAATGAGGTAGAAATATTTAAAAAAATGCAGCCATATTGTGAGGTATGGACATAGTTTTTAAGTTCTTCCTATTTAATTAACAGATTGTTAAAAAGGGAGATTAAAATAAATATTTTAAGATTATCTCGAATTCAAGTCTTCAGCATAAGGGCGCGATGATCTAACATCGCGCTTTTATTATGTTGGAAAAAGTTGTTGTAAGATTTGAGTGGTTTTGAAATAATCGGTATTATGTTAAAGGAGAGTAGAGTAAAAAAAGAAACAGGGGGAAGTAATTTGTATTCAGTGTATGATGTTGTTGCATGCGGGTCTTTATTTTTATTATTGTATATTATTGTAGATTTTATTATTAATAAATCTAGGGATATAGTAAGGAGACTGATTTTTTATAGTTTTGTTGTCTATTTACTAAATGTAGTTCAACTTACTACTGGGGGTATCGTGCTCCCGCCTCAAAATGACTTTCTACCAACTACTCAATTAATCCCATTTTATTTTATTGGTGACCTGTTTAGTATGTATCTTACTTATGGTTTAGATTGGTTTTTTTGGAATTCTTTGAAGTTAACATTTTTCAACTTGATTATGCTCATGCCTCTAGGTATTTATTTGTCTTTATTGTATAAAGTGAAACGAATATCTACAACATTTTTAATTGTATTTATTGTAAGTCTTACTATTGAAACTATTCAATTCTTTTTTCCTTATTTAGGAATAATAATGGGTAGAGGGTTTAATGTAGACGATTTAATTATTAATACTCTAGGCGGTGTAATTGGATTTGTACTTTTTGGACTAATAAAGAAAGGGAGTATTTCGATTATACCAAGGCTTAATACCAAGCAGGAGAAAAGTTATTAAACGAAACTTCGCTTTAGTGGCAGATTAAATTATAGATTATCTCGAATTCAAGTCTTCAGAATAAGGGCGCAATTCAGGAGTATGAGTTGGGCTCTTTCTTTATGTATTGGTCCATATTCTTGAAGACTTGAACTGGAGATGATACAAAATCAAAATAGTACTATATGCTAAAATGATAGAACAATATTTCATAATAAATTATAGGAGGCACTAAGTAATTGATTTCAATTCCTTTATTTATAGAATGTAAAAGTAAGAACGAGTCATTAGAAATATTTGAAGAGTTAAAAAGGAAGATAGAGCCCTTTATAACTACTTATGAATTAATGGAAAATATTCCGTATTTTAAAATTGATGGCTGGTTTGTAATTAGATATAATTTAGAAACATTAAACGTTATTGATATTGATAAAGCAGAAAGCATACTTGAAAAGATGTCAAATAAATGGCAATGGAAAAAAGGAATCTCTGATGCTATAGCTACTGAGAGAATTGATGGTACCGTTTTATCTTATCAGATATGATTATCTTAAGAGGCGCTTTTCAGTATAAAGAAGAGATTTCAATACCAATAGATAGAAAAAGTCCTACAAGAAAGTTGGGCCAATAGGAGGGTTAAATTGAAGAAGAACGCATCATTAGAGAAGTCGAAATGGGTAATTTTCAGAAACATCACTCTTGCTACCATCCTCTTAATTTCTGCAAGGTATTTATTTGATGAATCATCCTTTAATGACTACATTGGTTGGTTTGTGATGATAATTTTTTGGATTGTTAAGGGTTTGTTTGATTTTATTGAACAGAAAAGAAAAGGTGATAAGAAGTCAATGATTGGGAGTCTCATCTTTGTAATCGTTGGTTTTAGTATACTACTTTGGCAAAGCATCAAATTTATCTCGTTTTAGCTTGTTACATTACTTGGTCTTTTCTTGAAGCTTGTTACTAATCTCTTTTAAGTTTATCTCGAATTCAAGCCTTCAGCTATACCAGCTAATATAAGTCAATACTTTTTAAGTGATTATACCAAATTTAAGGTGATATAATAAAATATGCATGACAAAGAAGCTTCAATGTTGCTAATTGAAGTTTTTGTAAGTTGTGTAATTAATTGTATTGGTTTATGCGGTGAATTTTCGTTTATGCTTTAATATGGCATAAATCCAATGCAATAGCTTGTTGGCACAAGCTATGATAGCTACTTTGTGAGGCTTGCCCTCACTTCTTTTTTTGTCATAATACGCTCGTATCTTTACATTTCGATTATTGGTTAATCCACACTGAACAGCTGTATAGAGTGTTTGACGGAGCTTAGTAGATCCTCTTTTGGTAATTCGATTGATTGTAGCTGTAAACTTACCAGATTGGTAAACCCTTGGGTCAATCCCGGCATAAGCTACTAGTTTTTTCGGGTGACTAAACTGCGTGACATCGCCTATTTCTGAAATAAGTGTCGCTGCTATTTTAGTCCCTATCCCTGGGATGGATGTAAGAATCTCATATTCCTCAAACTCCATCGCTAACGATTCGATTTCCTTTTCTAGTACGTTCAGAAACTCACGTTGTTGAAGAAGCATTTGAATATACATTTTTAGCGTAACCAAATGGCTTTGATACAGTGTCTTCTTAAATGGGTTCCGTTCTGCCGACTCTTTTAACTTCAAAGCCTTTTCATAAAACCACCCATACGATCTTTTTCCTCCTATACCATGCATTTCCGTAGCTAATTCTTCCGTTGGTATTTTTAATACTTCATGAGAAGTAGGATAGAGGAATAGGAATAGCGTTTTTAAGGATAAAGGCGCATACAAATTACTAAAAACCCCTTTATATTCAGGGAATACATGATCTAGTATCGTTTGAAACTGAAGTTTCAGTTGTACATAGTTCCGTGTTAAAGAATCGTGTTGTCTATTCAGATTTCGCAGATTCATCGTTTGAATGTTCTTTCGTTGATAGGCAACTAAGTCTTCTTTGTAATACATCTCACATAAATGTTTCGCATCAGCTGGGTCTGATTTCACTTTTCGAAGACTACTTTTTTTCGTTTCGTAAGAAACAACGGGATTCACTAAATAGTACGTAATCCTTTTTTCCTCGAGAAACTGTAAAATAGGTTCATGGTAGTGACCTGTAGATTCAAAAACAATGACAGGTTTTAATTCAGCGTGGCTTTCCACCTCTTTGAAAAAACTAAAAAAATCACGTAATCCATTGGTATCATGCTTAAATTTAAAGGTCTTTCCGAAGGGTTGCTTTCTTGCCAGGAAAGCTTGAACTTGGCTTTCTCCTTTTGCGACATCCAGGCCAATCACTGGATCCATACGGTATCACATCTCCTTTTAGTAGATTTGTCGGTAGCCCCTGTCTTTCTTGTAGTGTCATAGCTTCGCTTGTTATGCGGGGTCTCTGCCCCAACCAGCCTCAAACATGTTTCTACAAGTAGGGGGTGGACAGTATAGCCGACGGGATCAAGTCCCACGGGCGCTCACGTCCTACCCCGACTACCTAAAGAATAACCTATAAAAAATAGGTTAACCAGATATATAATAACTCCGGTTGACCTTATAATACGATCGGGCGCTTTTCTTAAATAGAGAAGCCCCTTCTGATGCTAGCTTTGAGATAGTGTATATAAAATAGGACGGTGAAATAATTGACCTACTTAAAGTCACTCACGGGAATTTATTATTTAGGAATTGGATGTGGCATATGGAGTAAAGATGAAGTCATTGAATGGTGTGATAGGGTGATTGAAGCAATTGATCATCCTCCAATAGAATTAATAGAAACTTCAATAATGTCGAAATCGAAGATTGATGATATACAGGGAAAGTTATTTGAATTAAGTAAGATAGAAGATGAAGAGCACTTTGTAAAAATGGTCTTATCAATTATATTTTATAAGATACAAAAAGAACAGTTGTCAATAGAGAGGGCGATCAGAATAACATCTAGACTCCTAGTTCAAACAGGATTATCGTGGGAGAATAAATATCGCATTTTATATTCTATTGATGATGAATACGACTTGGCTCTTGGTGGTATTATTCAGTATCAAATTAATGAAGTCGAGCAGGAGTATATCAAAGAACTAGGGGTTTTTAAAGAATACATTACAGAATTTACAGAAACCTATCATAAAGTATTAAAGCAAACATGGATTAAATAACAATTCCTTTGTAATATCTAACCGAGGGGGATTGGATAAACAAAAAATAGAGACTACTCTAGAATTTGGTCTAATCGTGGAGTAATAAAATATATAATGATTTTTCTTTTGTTATAAAGGATACGACAAAGCAATAAGGAGTAGATGTTAGAAATTCCATGTAACTTTACTGAGTTTCATAATGAAGAAATCCCTATATATCATGATGCATGTTTGGCTTCGTCTTTTTATAATGAATGGCTTTCTAAACAACCAATGGACCTTTCACCTGATGAGTGTATAGGTTATAAAGTATTATTGTTCCTTGGTGGGGAAGATACAATATCTAATTTAGAAAAAGGAGATATGGTTGTATATTGGAATCTATGTTCTCAAATAATTAGACAAACAAAGGATTTATCAGAGGGGAATGTTATAAACTTTAACCTTGGGAATTGATAAAAACTAGAATTAACTTTATATTATCTCGAATTCGAGTCTTCGGCTTTCGGGCGCAAATCTGAAATTCAGATATGCTCAGCTTTTTATTTTAGGGCCATATTTTTAAACTAGTCTATAATAGAAGAAACAAAAAGTGGCTAATAATATTCCATTTTGAGTATGTTAGAAAAGCAAAGGGTCCTTTACCAGCTATACCTAAAATGAAATAGGGGGATCAAAATGAATCCGAAGGGAAAACTATATTATCTTTTAGGTGAATATTCTAAGGAGAATTATGATATTAAAACTTTTTGTGAGCAGTTTACAATCATTTTTAATAATGAAATAGATTTTGAAGAGTTAAATGATTTAGAGTATAGACTTTTCAGTAATTTAAGCAAATTAACTGCAAGGTTTTCACCTTACGATGAAGATTTAATTCTCCCAAATGTATACTACAATGAGCAAGATGTAAAAAAGGAAGTTTTAATCTTACAAGAAATTCTAAATAAAAAGAATTAGACTATATGATATATTACAGTGTGTGAGATTTAAATAAAAGGTATATGATTTTTAAAAAGCTAACTTGAGTGAACCTACTAATAGAATCTCATATGTTATTCAATAAAAGGGCGCTTTTATGAAATAAGGATCATAAAAATGATCATACTTTTTTATAAAACCAAACTTAGATTTACTAGAAAAGAAGCCATTTTGATCAATCTTTTTTCAAAATGGCTTCTTTTTATTAGCGATAATATTAAAGTTTGTGGGATGTTTTTGATCAAACTTTATTCCAAACCAATACAATCGTACACGACACTTCGTTAAGAGGTGTCTTTTTTAATTGAAGGGTATTTTAGATACGCTCTTAAAAAATATTGACATAAAATACGTCAAAGTTTATAATTGACATAAATTACGCCGATAAGTTGTAAACATTTTTGAATTGTATTATGAATTAGTTTCCACTCTTCACGAAGAAAATGAACAAGATTGACGTGTTCTTAGACAAAATGGAGTCAGGCAATGGGGAGAAATAAATAATGAGAAAAGAGGATGAGCAATGAAGGACGATAGAAAATATCAAAAACAACACTATAAGCAAACGCACACAGAAATGGGGGTATATCAAATAAAAAATCAACAGAATGGAAAAATCTTTATGGGAAGTAGTATGGATTTAAGGGGGATATTTAATCGACACAAATTTGAATTAAAGTTCAATAACCATAAAAATAGAGCTTTACAAAACGACTGGAACAAACATGGACATGAAATGTTTTCCTTTGATGTTCTTGAGAAAATTAAGCCAGAAGAAGAAATCGTAACGGAATTAACCGAGTTAAGAAAGTATCAACAAAAGCTGGAGAAGATGAAAGAGAAATGGTTTGAAATATTGAAGCCCTATGAAGAGAAGGGGTATCATAAAAATAGCAAGTTGTAATTGCTCGTAAAGCAGGAACAGGGTGTATCAAAGCAGACGAAGTTGACACTGTGATAGGTGAGTATGTTCTTCCGTCTGCTTTGTTATGTACAGACACAGCAACGATTGACAAAAAGTTTGGGGATTTATCATATTTAACACGTCAATAACACTCATAATCGTTTAAAAACTTACTTTGCGCGTTAACAAGATGTTGCTACGAAATATCTTGTTAACCACCGCTATTGGTTTAGGTAGCTTGAACTTGGTAATTACGTAGCATTTACAAACAGAAAAGAACAAATGCTTATTTCAATGTGTCAAAACCAAATAATACAGCCGTCAATTCGTTGAGAGGAATAGCATAAAAAAACAAACCGTATTAAACAGGTTTGTCTTTTTCTATTAGTTGTTAAAGTCCTCCAACGAAGCTGTACATTAGTGCAAATAAGAAAATAAAAGTTAAAACAGCACCTATAATGGTTTGATTGTGAATGCTTTTACCATTCTTTAAGTTCTTTAAAAATGAAATGAACGTTAAAAACCATAGAACTCCTAATAATGGAATTACAATAAAGTAGAAAAACAACATAAATTCACCACCCTATACCTTCATCTGGATAGTAATCCATATTTTAGTATAATTCAAGTTTTCTATCACAAGTTTACGAGACTGCTATTGTGAGAAACAAAATGGAATTTTATGCTAGAATGAATAAAAGTTTAGCAGGGGGATTGTATTATGTTAAAGGTCTATTGGAGAAATCTAGTATATATCCTTAACCATAAACTAAATGTCCTAGTAGAATGTTGGACAGAAGGTTTATATATACAAGGAATTACCCACGATTTACCTAAGTTTTCACCGAAAGGGTTCTTTCCATATGCGAAGAAATTTTTTTCGGAAAAGAAACTAAGTGCTGAAGATGAAATGAAATGGAAGTATGCTTGGCTTCTTCATGGAGTATTGGGTTGTAAATCCGAATGCCAAACAGGCATTACCGATGCCACGAAAATATCTATTAGAAATGGTTTGGGATTGGCGTGCCATATCTAGAAAATGGGGAAGGAAAATTAAAGAGCCTACTCTAAACCTTTCCGATAAAATTATCTTGCATCCTGATACCAAAAAAGAACTTGAATTAATAGTAATGGAAAAGAGGAAGGTTCACGATAAAAAGAATACCTCTAAAACAAGGGAAAGTTTAAAATAATTGACTGTTCTTTCTTACATAGTATGACTTTCCAGATTGAGACAAATTTATAAGGAATATATATATAATCGTTAAATAGAAAACAAGGGTAAAAACAATCTGTTTTTGCCCTTGTTTGTTTTCTATAGGAGAGAGCTAGCAATGAAGAATATTACGATGATGACACGCCACTTAATGAATCAAAATGAGTCCATTGGAAGTATTTTTGTCTACTTATTAATGTGAAATAAAAAACATATGTAAACCTATTTGTATACATTCAATTGTTATCCTTTGGAACAGCCTTTTGATATTCATTACGAGATGTAGAAAATTAGTAAGGTATATTATTCTTGAGTTTATCATGGAGTAATTTTCAAGGATTGACAGAAAACTCAGTAGGTATCGTTTGAGGGATATGTTGATCAAGTTTCTCAATATCTGTCGTAATAGCTGGTCAAGAGGCAAAATGTTTTGATTAACGTTTCCAACTACTTAGTAAAAGCAAATGACCAAGGAAGAAAGTATAGTGTTGAGTGAAAAAAACTCGTTGCTTTATTTTTTTACCTCATAAAATCGAAAACGTGTCGAAAATAAAATGATTTTGTATATGTTTGACGAATGTTTTGTTAAACTAGATAAGTTAGTATTTTGATCAATTATGTTGATTTGTATCGGAGGATTTTATGAGTAATCGAAATAAAGGTATTATCTTATTATTATTATCAGCATTTGGTTTTGCCATGATGGCGGCCTTTGTCAAACTTTCTGGAGATGTGCCGACCATTCAAAAAACCTTATTTCGAAATATTGTTTCGGCATTTATTGCCTTTGGATTTGTAGTGTATTATAAGGAAAGACTGTTTGGAAAGAAAGAAAATCAAAAGATCTTGTTATTACGATCCGCTTTAGGAACGATTGGAATGGTGTTGTATTTTTATACGATTGATCATCTCGTTTTATCTGATGCGGATATGTTAAATAAATTAAGTCCCTTTTTGACCATCGTGTTTTCCGCCATATTTTTAAAGGAGCGAGTTCGCTTTTTCCAAGTTACCGCAATTATTGTCGCCTTTATTGGAACGTTGTTTATTATAAAACCGGCTCTCTCATTTGATATTATTCCGTATTTAGCCGGTGTCTTATCAGCTGTTTTCGCCGCAGGTGCTTATACTGTATTACGAGTACTTGGAAGTAAAGAAAAGTTTTATACGGTTGTTTTTTACTTTTCATTTTTTACAACGGTCGTCCTCTTACCATTTGTCATCGCCTTTTATGAACCAATGAGTAAAGAGCAGTGGATCTATTTACTATCGGCAGGCGTATTCGCAACAGTAGGGCAATTTGGCATTACGATGGCCTATAAGTATGCACCAGCAAAAGAGATTTCGATCTTTTTCTACTCCACGGTCATCTATTCTGCCTTTATCAGCATTTTCTTATTTGGCCAAATACCAGATGTATTCAGTATTATCGGTTACATTACCATCTTTGCTGCGTCATTCTATATGTTTTTAAAAAATAATAAAGCGTGACAGTTCGTCAAGCATGAAAAAAGGGTGAAAACGGATTGAATAAAGAGATTCAAGTAATGATAAAATCAAAATTTGTAAAAAAATTCAAACAAGGCTATCCACTTCTTTTTCAAGATTCCATCGCCAACCCCCATGTTTTGCAAAAAGAGGGAGAAGTGATTCGGCTCATCGATGAACAAAGAAACTTTATCGGAAAAGGATACTTCGGAAAACAAAATAAAGGTTTTGGTTGGGTCTTAACAACCAATGAAAATGAGCAACTCGATCAAGCTCTTTTTGAGAGAAAGTTATCATTAGCCGTTAAGAAAAGGAAGAAATTTTTTGATGACAAGGATACGACCGCATTCCGTCTGTTTAACGGTGAAGGAGATGGAATTGGTGGTTTGACCATTGATCATTTTGAGGGTTACTATGTGATCACTTGGTATAGTGAAGGGATATATAAATTTAAAGAAGAAATTTTGAAGTCCGTTTCAAATGTTGTAGACTATAAAGGAATTTATCAGAAGAAGAGGTTTGCTGGAAAAGGTCAATATATCGAGGAAGATGATTTTGTGATGGGTGAACAAGCAGAATTCCCTCTTATCGTGAAAGAAAATGGAATTAAATTTGCGACATATTTAAACGATGGTGCGATGGTCGGGGTGTTTCTTGATCAGCGAGAAGTACGAAAAAGAATTCGTGATTACTATGCAAATGGGAAAAGTGTATTAAATACCTTTTCCTATACAGGAGCCTTTTCTGTTGCTGCGGCACTAGGTGGTGCAACGAAAACAACGAGCGTTGATGTAGCCAAACGAAGCTTAAGTAAAACGATTGAACAATTTAGTGTAAATGAGATTGACTATGAGTCACAACAGATTATAGTGGAAGATGTGTTTCAATATTATAAATACGCGGGAAAGAAACATCATAAATTTGATATGGTGATTCTGGATCCGCCTAGTTTTGCTCGTACGAAGAAGACAACCTTTAGTGCGGCAAAAGACTATCCAAAATTACTAGCACAATCCATCGATTTAACGAACGATAACGGGGTTATTGTTGCTTCGACCAATTGTAGTGCCTTTGATATGAAAAAATTTAAAGCATTTATCCAACAAGCCTTTAAATCGAGAAATAAAAAGTATTCCATTTTGGAAGAATATTCTCTCCCAGAAGACTTTCGTACAATCCCTCAGTATAAAGAGGGAGACTATTTAAAGGTCGTCTTTATCAAGGTGCAAAAAGGGTAACATCTTATAGCAGTTCTATTCTAGTTATGGTAAGATAAATTTTTAAATGAAATGAGGATGAGTAAAGATGATTAACATTAAGATTCCAAACGTAGAGGTTTCGATTACCGAGCGGAAGCAAACGAATGTTGAAAACGAACCAGTTATTAAACCAATTCAAGGGTTTATTGATTTGCACAAAATTCCAAGAGATAAGGGTGGAATTATTCTGTTTTACAACATTCATGATGAGCTACTGTTTGTTGGAAAAGCAAGAAAGCTAAGACAAAGAGTGAAGAAGCATCTTGAAGATAAGGTATCGCCAATTAAAAACCACCGTGACGAAGTGTACCGAATTGATGTATGTCTAGTAGACGATCCGATGGAAAGAGACATTTACGAAACATATCTCATTAATACATTGAAGTCGAAGTATAATGTCGACAAGGTGTTTTATCAATAATTAATTGTTCTTGAATTAATTTTACTAAAGTGAACAGAAAGACCATGGATGAACAAAGTCCATGGTCTTTCTAGTATTATTCCAGGCAAATGGACTTTAGCTGTAAGTGACTAGTGGACACCTATTCTTCGGATTTTTTTCGAAACTCATCTGTTAATATTCCTGCATAGCCCCAATTTTCATCTTCAATTTCTTGAATCACAATATGGGTATGTTCTGGTTTTTTCCCAAGAACCTCGACGAGTGTATTGGTAAACTGTTGTACAATTTGTTCCTTTTGCTCGCGAGTAGCTCCGGTAATAATTTGCAGATTTACATAAGGCATCGTCATTCCCCCTCAAAATTGGTATACAACCTTCTCCTTTATTCCAACACCTCATAACACTAAAAGTCAAATGAAAAGCAATTTTCCTCGACCACTAGTTTGTCAATACGAGGAATGTTGCGAATTTCTCCGTAGTACTTTATAAAAAAAGCATCCTAGATAGGATACTTCAAAGGGGGATGATACGATGGAAAATTAAAAACATCGTATGATTGAGCCGAGAGCTAATTGCTTTTGCGCTAATTTTCCGATAACGTTACTTGGATCATTTGGATTGTCCTCGAAAATATTATAGCTCGTGATCGCTGGCGTAATGGATTGAGAGAACACTCCTACCGCTCTTGCTTGTGTCTGATCCTCCATCACTAAAGCACCATTTAAAATAAAGTTTAATGGAGCATCAGATTCTTCCGCTCCTTCAAAGAATCCCCTTGCGGTTAAGGTGTAGATGAGGCAGTTTGAAAAAGTCGGAACAGCCATCAGATTCAATCCAGTTAGTTCAGTCGTATTAAAAACTAATCTTTGACCTAAACCAAGTGGCTTATCTACGGTAAGATTTCCTTCTACATCTAGACATTTTAATTCTTCTGCAAGAAGATTCTCTGCTTGAACATCTCCTAACAGCTTAGCAGAAAACGTACCAGCAATTGAACTATTCCCGACAATAAAGCCACTTTCTTCCGTATCTGTTGTATGGCCGCTTTCTACCGGTGTATCCAAATAATTGAGACTTAACATTAATTCTAACTCATCATGTTTACTTCCAGTCACTTCAATTTCCTCCTCATTGTAAAATCAAAACCCACTCTTAACTTATTACCACTGAAGGTGTTTTTATGACTTGATAATGAAAGGATTATTGAATTTTTTGGAAATGGTTATTTATCACAAGCTTTTTATCACTTGCTAGTATTTTTTTATGATTTCTATTATGAAAACATACACTATAGAATAAGACTATTAGACTATATTCGTGCAGCATGCTCCTATTCAAAGGTTAAACCTAAATTTAAAATAATCAAAAGCCTATTGAAAGGAGATATAGTGATGGAAACGAAATTAACAAAATCAAATACAGATAAAGCTATATTTGGTGTTTGTGGTGGAATGGCTAATTATTTTGGAGTCCCATCAACTCTAGTCCGAATCATTTTTATTTTTCTTCCTATGTTTGTTTTGTTTTATCTATTGCTTAACTATTTTCTTCCAGAAGACAATTCCCTATATAAATATTTATCATATTCTTTGTTAAATAATCACGATTCTTTTATTGTTTCTAGTAGAGAAAACATCTGATGTGGGTAGATTATTCTAAAGCCAATCCCTGAATTTCGCCAAAAAAGACGGAAATTAGGGATTTTCTTTTTGTGAAAAAGGGAGTATTAGGAATCTGTTCGTTTAGTGTTTAACATCAATAAAAATAGGAACATAGCAACCAAAAAAGAGTTTTAGTAATCATAGAAACCTATGTCTATTAATCCTGAAGAGTAGGTAACATCATGATCTTGATTAACCTCGCTAGTCCTTTATATCGACTAGATTATGTAAGCTTTGAAGGTACTGTTTAAAATCTATATTCAGATTAATCGTGCTAAGAGTTTTAGTGGTTTTCCATACGGATTATATCAATTTTAAGATTAATAGATTTAGTTGATCCAAACTTAATGATTGACAAATTACCTATCATCCTCTAACATTCTATTTATCCTAGTTTTAGAATAAATAATACTAGGATAAATAATGATAGGGTAAATCTTATTGATTTACCGAGAAAAGTAATGGAAAAAAGCTCAGACCATTTCCTGTACTTTTGGTTTTTGATTGTTTAACTGGCCAGTTATCAATATAGAACAAAATAAAATTTAGAAGGGTGTTGTAAATGATGAAAAAAAGCTATTTAGTTGCTTTAGTATCACTATTATTAATATTTAGTATTCTGGGAAGCTCTTTTGCTGCTGAGTCTGGTGAAAAGAATGAAGAATTAGACCAAAATGAGACTGCACAGAATACAGATGACCTAGTATATCCAGCCCCACTGCCTGAAAATGCAAAAGGACCAATCATTCCTATGGATAAAGGGTATATTGTAGAAGAAATAGGAGATGGAATTTATGCTGTAATGGATGGTATTTTCAGTACGATGTTTATGACTACTGGAAACGGAGTTATCGCTGTGGATGCCCCACAGACAATGGGAGAAAAGTATTTAGCAGCAATCAAAGAGGTTACGGATGAACCGATAAAGCATGTCATTTATAGTCATGCACACCAAGATCATATTGGTTCAGCAAGTATGTTCCCTGAGGATGTAACCATTATTGCGCATGAAGAAACAGCAAAAATATTAGAAGAAAGACAAGACCCTAACCGTCCTATCCCTACAAAAACCTTTAAAGGGGATAAGAAAACAATAAAAATTGGCGATAAGAAGCTTCAATTAGATTATGTAGGGGATAACCATCAAGAAGGAAACATTTTTATTTCTGTACCAGATCAAAAGGTTTTAATGGCTGTGGATATCGTTTTCCCAGGCTGGGCACCTTTCCGTTATCTAGCTCTTTCTGATAATATCCCAGGGTGGATCGATTCACACTATAAAATATTAGAATATGACTTTGACACATTAGTTTCTGGCCATGTTACGCGCTTAGGGACACGTGAAGATGTAGAAACTCAAATAGAATACATCGAAGATATCATTGAAACAACTGAACGTGCTATGCAAGAAGTTAGTCAAGTTGAAATTGGTCAAAAGGTCGGGTTTGAGAACCCTTGGTATCTTATGGATGTTTATTATAATGAAGTGATTAAAGTGGCTAATGATGAAATCGTTCCAAGATGGGTTGATCGCCTAGGTGGAGCTGATGTGTATACATCCCAACACGTTTCAAAAGTACTTGATATGTTACGACTTGAATAGAATCTCTACATTTTTTATACTTATCAAGCTAAAAATAGACAATTCCCTAAAATGAACAATGTTTGAGGAAAAACTCTCCAGTAGTGAATGGAGAGTTTTTCTTATTTAGGACTTATTTTACACGGGTCTTCGTTTTAGTGTATTGTCATCACGAGGATACATGGAAAATTGGGTTTTATATGGAATTAATCGTCACATTATAGGCTTTTACGTTGAACAGTTAAATATTGATGTTCACTTGATTACGTTCTTGAGAGCATTCAAACAAATTTTTTTCTCTATTTGTTCATTACAATAGAATAATAAAGGAGTTTAGCTCGTTTTATTGAATAGTTTAAAAGGAAATCTATTTTTAGGCTAATAGGGGCTGAATCAATTGATGAATAAAGATAGAAGAGAGAAGAAGGAATGGTTTGCGGGTTTTCGAACAGTGGAGTTTACTGATGAACAACTAGATATAACCATCCCAATGTTTATTATGTACCCAACAAGTACTCCTGAAAAATTGGGGAGCATTGGACCCTATCAGTTGAATATTTCGAGAAATGCTCAACTAGAAGAAGGGGTGTTTCCATTAGTTTTACTATCCCATGGCACTGGTGGTTCACCTTTAGTCTATCGAACCATTGCTACTTATTTGGCTCGTAATGGAATGGTTGTAGGAATGATTGAGCATCCATTCAACAACCGAAACGATAATACATTAGAGGGTACAGTCGATAACTTATCGATTAGGCCAAAGCATATTTCAATGGGGATTGATTGGTTCTTTAATAGTAAAGAATTTTCCAAGATGTTAAAGCCTAATTCTGTTTCCGTTATCGGGCATTCTATGGGAGGGTACACAGCTTTAGCGGCAGCAGGAGGAAAGCCGACTTCTTTCCCTTATGAATCTTCTGATGGGAAAGTTCATCAGATTAACGTTACACCTGATGACAGAATTAATTCTATCGTCCTTTTAGCACCAGCTTCCGTTTGGTTTAAAGAAAAGGGGGCTTTGAAAGATATCAACATCCCTATTTTGATGTATGTGGCGGAGAAAGATCTATTTACACCTTATTTTCATGCAGAAATTGTGTTGAATGGGCTACCTGATAGGACAAAAATCCAACATAAAATGATTGAAAACGCAGGGCATTTTTCATTTCTTAGTCCATTTCCTAAAGAGATGACGAGTGATTCTTTTCTTCCAGCACAAGATCCACATGGATTTAATAGAGAGGATTTTCATCATCATCTTAATGAGGAGATAACAGAATTTTTATTGAAAAATAATTTATAACCATCGTAAGGTTAGATTCATGGAAGAAAACATGATGACTAGCTAGATGATGATATTTGAAGGGCAAGAAAGCTGACTCGAAAGAAGCTAGTAAAACGGGGGTGAATAAAGATGAAGGTCATCCTTTCAGCCGTTTTGGGTTCTGTGGTAATTCATATTCTTTACTTTATTAGTACGATGATAATTGGCTATATAAAGACAAAAAAATATACTCCTGATATGGAGAGTTCGTGGGGGAAGGTGGATACTCTTCAAAACAAAGTAGAGTTTGGAAGTACAATTTCACCTATTCTTTATTTTGTATCTTTTGTGGGAGTAACATTGATTTGTGGAGTGATTATTATACTATCGAGCAAAATCTTCCCCTAATAATAAAAAAAACTCTTGCATTATCGAGCGCGTAAATCCAATAACGTGCTCTACTTTTATTGATCATAAGTGAACCATAATAACTAAACGAAAAAGTAGAAGTCAATGTTTTATCGTTACAGATCAAACTAAACATTTATTTGAAACGAGGTAGTTTGGAATGTATATCCCTAAATACTTTCAGATTAATGATCAAGAAATGATGGTTGAAATTATTGAAAACTATAGCTTTGCAACGTTGTTTTCGCAGCATAATCGTGAGCCGTATGCTACTCATCTTCCACTACTCCTAAATAAAGAGGAAAATTCTTTAATTGGCCATTTTGCACGGTCAAACCCACAATGGAAGGAGATGGATAATCAACAAGTTCTTGTGACTTTCCATGGTCCTCACTGTTATATTTCTCCATCTTGGTATGAAACAGACGAGGCCGTTCCAACATGGAATTATATGTCTATCCATGTATATGGAAAAATGGAGATGATTCAAGATGAAAAAACGATATACAATTCATTTAATCATTTAGTAAATAAATATGAACATCCAAATAGTTCATACAATTTAAATAAGGTAGAATCTAGCTATATTGAGGGACTCAGTAAAGGAATTGTAGCGTTTAAAATTAATATTACAAAAATGGAAGGAAAAGCCAAACTAAGTCAAAATCATTCTGTCGAACGACAAGAGTTAGTTATTAAAGAACTTGAAAAGACTAACGAGCAAAATAACATCCAAATAGCCTCCCTAATGAAAAAGAATCTTCAAAAATAGACATAAAAGGCGTTCAATCTCAACTGTAAAGGAAACAGTTCTTTAATAGAGTAATGCAAAAAGCCTAATTTCTCGATTGCTGAGGATATAAGGCTTTTTATTTAGGGCTAAAGTGATTTATTCTTCAACCATTCGTACTTGGTGGTGAGAAGCTAGTTTTGACATGTTAGAAAAATCTACTTCAAAGATGCACTTCTCCAAAAATAACATATTTAATGAAATAAAGATTGAAATACATAACTGTTTGTGAATTAATTGTAATAAATATATTCAAATTTTTTCCTTTCAATTGCAGTAGTGAAAAAATGAAGAGGGGAGATCAAATCATGAAATTGAATGCAGATAAAGTGTTACAAGCTTTAAATGAGGAAGAAATTTATTCTTTTATGCGTAATATGTTACTTCGAATAGATTTCCTAGAACTAAAAACGACCGAATACACAGAGGAACAATTTATACGTGATATTAAAGAAATGAAAAAAAGCTATTGGGGGGTATATGAACACCGCATAAACCCACAAACAATATTCGAAGAAAAGAAGGTCAGTAAAGTTCATATTGTCTTTGACTCTATTAGTCGTGGGTCTTTAAAAATAGCGTTACATGATGAATTGTCACGAATGGATGAAAAGGTTATCGCTTTTTCAGATACATTTTCAGTAGGGCCTATTTGGCGCTTACATACTGAAGAAGGTATGAGATATCGACAAGATTGGTTGTTTCATCATATAAACTTAGACGAAGAATATATAGAGGATTATGATGAAGAATTTCCTATGGTCCTTGCGCAAATTGATGCCATTCCTAACGATATTTTGGTGTGGGGATAATGCTCACGAACAAACAGGCTTGAGACTAGTCCTCTATTTGCTAAAGGAAAAGTCTAATCCTACTAGGGTCATCAATGTTTCAAATGAATATCATTCTGTTTCTTCAGAAGTAAGAAAGGAACAAGCTCCACTTACAGTAGGAGAGGCTATACCTGAAAAATTAGCTGCCATCTATCAAGAGACTGTAGTGCAAGAAGTACCACTTATGCAGCGAAAAGAGCTAGAGAAAGAATGGCTCGTCTTATCGGAAAGCGATGATACACTTCGGTTATGGCAAAATGATTATATCCAGTCCGTCACTGAAGACTATTTTGATGAAATTATCATTCAATCATTACAAAAGCTTCAAGATGAACGAGGAAGTATTGATTTTATCAAATCGGCTCGATTAATTGGAGAAGTTTTAGGGCAAACTTTGCAAATTATAGGGGATGGATTTATAGAATATCGAGTAAGAGAGCTGATTGTAAATGGGGTATTAGATATAAAAGGGGTACCTAAAGCAATGAGATTTTATGAAGTGAAGTTTCGGTCTCCCCGGTTGATCGTTAGTAAAGTGGACCGGCTACACTTAGTTAGACAGAATTTTTAAGGTCAAGTAGAATGAACTTACTATATGATTGATGAGGAGAATCTACATGACAAAAAGGTCACGCCGTACGTTTACCCAAGAATTCAA
>NZ_JBBAXC010000033.1 GCF_037120725.1 Bacillus spongiae | reverse complement strand
AGCTCCTATTCTACCAACTAAGTGGTCTCCAAGCTGAAGAAGAACATCGCCTGATCGGCTGCGCACTCTCGTTAACTAATTTCTAGGATTGGGTGCAAATCACAGAAAATGGTGAAGAGACAACATTATAAACCTTTTTGGGTGGGTTATCTCTAGGATAACGTGAAAAGATAAAGGTTAAATTCTTTATCTTTTTTTATTTGTATACATGAAAGCGAATCTGAACAAAGGGGACAATAATGTGCTATATAATTGTACAGTTTGCAAAAAGAGACAGCGATTACGATATTGAAAAGTAAGATTACAAGTTAATTGATAGTACTAAGATGGAATATAAGCTAGAAGCTAAGTTAGAAAGAGCTAATTTCATCGAGGAAGATAAAGATTGGAAAAACATGTGCGTTTATTGTTTCACGACAACATAGTAATATTTTGGCGCTATATTACCATTAGAGGTACATATTCTAACAGAATGATAGGAAAAAGTTAGTGGGTAAAGAAGGAAAAACAGAAGGAAGTGGCGTAATAAACAATGAGAACAAAAAGAATATTGGAAGGGGTTTTATCGAATGAAAACAAAGCTACCAGAGAAGATTGCGCAAGAATTATCACTGCCAGTAATATCTGCACCAATGTTTTTAGTCTCAAGTCCTAACTTAGTCATTGAAAGCTGTAAATCGGGAATTATCGGTTCTTTTCCAACGTTAAATGCACGTTCAGAAGCTATTTTAGAAGAATGGATGGAGACCATTACCAATGAATTAATTGCGGCTAAAGAAGAGGATCCGACAAGGAAGGTGGCACCATGGGCCGTTAACCTCATCGTTCACCGCTCCAATAAACGATATCAAGCGGACCTTGAGCTTGTAAAAAAATATGAGCCTCCAGTTGTGATTACTTCACTTGGTAATCCTGCAGAAGTGGTGGAAGTCGTTCATGAATACGGTGGCTTAGTGTTTTCCGATGTAGCGACGATTGCACATGCGAAAAAAGCGGCGACAACTGGTGTCGATGGACTCATCCTCGTGTGCTCAGGGGCAGGCGGCCATGCAGGCGAAATTAACAGCTTTGCATTTGCAGGTGCGGTAAAAGAATTTTGGGATGGAATCACGATTTTAGCTGGTGGAATTTCGAACGGACGTGATATATTGGCGACGCAAGCTTTAGGAGTCGATTTAGCCTTTATTGGAACGAAATTTATTTCCGCAAAAGAGAGCTTTGCACCAGAAGAATACAAGCAAATGCTGATTGATTCAACCTTAGAGGATTTAATTTACACTGATGCCTTCACAGGTGTGAAAGCAAATTATTTAAAAAGTAGTATTGTAAAAGCTGGAATTGACCTTAAAGGCCTTCAAAGTAAGGAAAATGTTGATTTGTCTGTTATTAATCAATCCGGTACAAAGGCATGGAAGGACATTTGGTCTGCAGGACAAGGTGTCAATCAAATCGAAAAAATTCAAACCGTAGCAGAGATCGTTGAAGATTTACAACGAGCTTATAAGGCGGCTCATGAAAGCGTTTCCGCTGTTTTGTTATAGAACCATTCAATAACCAGAAACTTATTAGAGCATAGGCGATAAAACCATTCACAAGTTAGTAAGTGGGTTTGGTTTTGGACCACACATCACCAAAAAACAGTTATAATTGACCTTTAATTAGGTTTGAGGTTTACAAGGAGCTTGGATAATCAAGCTCTTTTTGTTATGAATTAAATGAGCTCTTTTTCAAGAAACATAAGTTAGTTTAACGGAGAAAACGTAGTATTTTTTGGTATTTCCCCCTTTTTGGATAGTAAGTTTTTTGCTTAATTAATAAATAGTTTTCATTAAAGATAATTCTGTACTTCTAATAGTCTTATTTAAGACTCTCTGTATGCTGGCAAGGTAATTTTTTTGAAGAAGAAATGGATTTTTATGTTAATCTTATAATGAGAGTTTAAAATTGTTAATTCAAGACTGAATATCTTAAAGAGTGAATTTCCATTCAGGGAATGGAGTGATACAGATGTGCCCTAACAAACAAGAGAAAAATCAAAAGTTCAGAAAAGCATAAGGCTTGTACAGAAAGAAGAGACGTAACAGAAGTTGAAGAATATAAGTTTGGAACATTTGTGACCATAGTCGGAGCTACTTTTTTATTTAGTTCTTCTTCTTTTTTATAATGGTTGTTGTTTAATATGGGTGTCTCAGAACCAGAAATACTCAGGAGATCAACTATTCCGGAAACTTACAGATTAATGGAAAAGGTTTTTCGGAGATAATGGAACCATCTTTTATTGTTCAAACGTAAATATATTGAATTAGGAGGGATTTTATGAAAAAAACGTTTGTGTTTCTTACCGTATTGTTCCTAACAGCTTGTGCGAACTTTGGGGCTTTCAGCAGTCTCGAAGACTTTGATAACTCAAGTTTAAAAGAAGAACTTAAAGGGATGGCATTTCAGCCTAAATTACCAACCATAACTCCATTTAAAGTGACTGATACACAAGTGATTTATGATGAAAACCAGGATAATTTAATGGTAATTGATTTTATGAGTTTAGATGAAAGCGACAATAGAGTCAACAACAGAATGAGCTTGGAGGCTTTTAATGGAGGAAATATTGAAGAAAGAAATATGAGGAGAGAAGAAGTAGAGATAGGAGAGATTACTGGGCGATATAAGGTTAACGATGCAGAAGCTATGATATTAGAATGGGATAAAGACGGTATATATTATAGCCTCATATTCTATGGTAAACAATCTGAAAAAGAAGTTACAAAAGAAGAATTGATCAAGACTGCTGAATCCTTTGAATAAATATGAGGTTAAGCAATCGGAATTTATATAAGGAATCGAATGATTGAAATAAGAGTCTTCTAGCTGCTTTTAAAGAACATATTGATTTCATAACGTTTCTATAAGAATGGACTTGATGAATTAATACATAAATACTTCAAGTCTCTGAATGTATTGGAGATAACTTCCAAGGAGATACATTCGATAAAAAATTATGATGGATGCAGATGTAATAATAAATGAGGAATTGGATAAGAAATTGCACCTTTTAACATTTCAACTGTAGAGAAAACTGCCTAAAACCAAAAAGGACTGACTCTGAATCGGTCTTTTTGTATGGAGAAATATATTGTGATCCAGGTAGATGAACTAGTAGATTTTTATCCGTTATTTCGTTGTTTGCACCACTAAAATAAACCTCTCCCACGTTAATAGGAGAGGTTTTTCATGTACTGAAAAATGATTAAGAAGCCTTTTTCCTTCTATTTAATAATGAAATTCAAATTGTGCAGATACAGGCTTGTGATCGGATAATTTATTGCCATTACGATCTAAAAAGTCCTCATGAGGAACAGCGTACTCTGTAATATCTATTGTAACATCATCCCCACTTCGGTATAAAATCTTGTCTATTCGTCCACCAGATACACCAACAGCTGGAATTTCCCCGTTGTTATGCCATTCTGCCCATGCATCAGAGAATCCGACCTCTGCAAATTGACGAACACCATCAACATCCTTCCAATGACTGTTGAAATCCCCCGTTACGATGACAGCTTGACCTTTGGACCATTGGTCTATTCTCGATAAGACTTGCAAAAAGTTCTTTTTTCGAACGTTAAAGTCTTTATCGTTGCTACCAGCGTCTGCATGTAAATTATAAACATCAATAAACACACCGTCGGCCACTTCATGCCTAGCAAATGAAAATCCTTTTGGCGTTAGGCAGTCGGAGCCGGCAGAAAAGATACCATAACAGTCATCCCAATCCTCGCGTTTAAAATTAGAAAATGGGAAAATAGACATTCTGTTTAATCCGTCTCCAAAAGCCATTACCCCAGAATGAGAAGATAGGTACTCATGATTCACCTTTGAAATAAGGTCTTTATGATAGTTAAAATCCTCCTGTACGAGAACAAGGTCATAATGATTTAATCTTGGACTTATTTGTTCGGTATTCACAGCTGGGTTAGAAGAGGAAATGGGATCCCATAAACCGGCCACATTATAGGTTAATAATGAAAATGAACCAGTAGTACTAGCTGCTTTTGCGCCAATGGAATCAACAGAAAATAAAGTGAAACTTAGTAATAGAATAGTTAGTAAACGAATACATCTTGTTTTCATCAACTACACGTCTCCTTTTTATTAGAATATTAAGAAAATTATTAGTAGACTAATGGTTATGACGATGGAGGAATGGTACTGCTGTATGAATAGCTGAAGCTAGTACTACACTATGTACGTTTTAAAAAGTCAGAGAACAAATCGTTAAATTGGGCAGTTATTGTTGTATAGAAGAAAAATAATTCATAGTAAGACTCACTCTCGATTATTCCGTTATCTTAGTGATTTCATAGCTTCATATTTTAGTACTATTGTATAGAATGGTTCGGCGCCTTCTCACTCTATAAACTAATAGTATGAAAAAGGATCTAGCTAGTAAATAGCGATAAATGTTTAGTATTGTCGTAATACGTAAAGGTTACGCAAAAGAAGGGTTTACATTTTAACTAGAACGTCTTGCAACTAAGACTGATAATGTTGTTATTGTAGGATCACCTTTCTCCTTACGGAAGTTAGGCAGAGCGAAAAACTATCTCGAAAATGCTTCCCAAGGAGTTTGCCAAGAATTATAGGGAAGTTTTATTCAAACCGATTATCTTTCACATAAATGGTCGGAGCTATCATATTCAGTTTAATCATTGCACTAATCCATTCTATAAATGGTTCGGTGAAACTCAAAATGAATACTCCGATGTAAATAAACCAAGCCAATATAGACTTGAAGGAAGTAAAATAGGGTTTTCAAAATTACAATGCTATCCGATTCAATGGGTTCGCCTGTCGGTACTACTTGGAATCGCACTTTCACTTCCTTCTCTAATTGATCCGTAGCCGAAGAAATTTTTATCCTAAATATGCTAAAATGACTTTAACCATTTTACCAACTTTTTATAACAATTGTCTGCCATATATATATTGCGATAAAGAAGAATTAACACCAGCCCAAAAAATAGGGCTGGCTGATAAGGTTTTTACTATGAAAGATATCATTTATTTACGATAGAGGAGGAACCGTTCTGGATAAAACCAAGGTTATGGCTTATTTTAGTGCAGTGGCTGATGAGTTTCCTGTGGAGGCATTTACAAACACCCTTGTTATTGAGCCAACAAAAACTTATAAAAAGGGAGATGTTATTGAAAGACCTAATAATCCCCATCTTGTATCCACGAAAATCAGATACAGAATAGAAACTAATTGGACTATAAGCACTGGATACCAAGAATCATACGATATAAATAATCAGTTGAACGTAATTCTAAATTCGATTGAAGGGAAAACGGAACAATTAAAACTTCTCAAGGAGAAATACGGTTTAGAGTATTTTTTTATGGTAGTGATTCAAGTTGAGAATAACGAAAAGCCAGCTATGTATTTACGGAAAAACATTATTGATTTTGCTAGTTCAATTCAAGCGGAAATTCATTTTGATTTGTATATATTTAGTTAAAATAAAAACGCTGTTGATGTTGGAAACAACAGCGTTTTCTAATGTGATTATTCGAGTGAATTGCTCTGAGATTTTCTGTAAAAAACAGGATGTGTTTTACCTAGATTGCATCACGAAACGGAAGGAACCCGTTAATAAAAAATCAGGCGCTTTTCTTTTTTGAAAAGCGCCTGAATAGGACATTATCCTATTTATACTCTTATGATTTCGGTTCGACCATTTTTCGAACAATACTTGGGATTAATTTTCGAGGACCAAAACGAACTGATGTAGCCATGATAAAGTTCATTTTCCCAGGAATGATGGTTGTTTTTCCATTCATTAAGCCGTTATAACCAGCTTTCGCTACGGATTTTACATCCATCACTTTTCCAGCTTCGAAATTCTTCGAGTTATCCATATTCGCCGCCGATTGAAAACCAGTTTCGGTTGGACCCGGACAAAGCGCACTGACAGATACCCCTGTACCCTTTACTTCATTCGCAATTGCTTCTGTAAGAGAAAGTACATAGGCTTTTGTTGCGGAATAATTCGCTAAATAGGGACCAGGTTGAAAAGCGGCTGTTGAAGCAACGTTCATTATTTTACCTGATTTACGTTCAACCATCTTCGGTAAAAATAGTTTAGTTAAGTAGGTAAGAGCCGTTATATTGACTTGAACCATTTCCATTTCTTTCACTAAATCTGTTTCGGCAAACAAACCGAAATTTCCAAACCCAGCATTGTTTACGAGACCATCAATAGTCATTCCTTCACTTTGACAATAATCGAAGATTTCTTGAGGCGCTTGTGGATTTGTTAAGTCCTTCGGTAAAACTTTTGCCTCGATAGAATAGGTAGAAGCTAATGTATTGGCTAATTCCGTCAGTTTTTGTTCATTTCGAGCAACGAGTAGTAGATTATGACGATCCTTGGCAAATAAGTGGGCTAGTTCATAGCCAATTCCTCCAGAAGCCCCTGTTATAAGTATAAATTTTTTATCCAATCTTTATCATCACCTTTTCAATTTTTTAAATGAAACTAGTCGAATTATTCGTTTAGAAAAATAGTCTAGAATTCAATCGACTTAAAATCAGCTAAGTTGAGTATGTATGAACGTTATCCTAATTGTATGATAAATGATACTAAGAAGGCAATCATTACATATTCTAATTGCTTTATAAGAAATGAAATAAGAGTAAATCGATCATTAGATCGTCATAGTAAGAAATAACTGTTATAATTAGGATAATAAAGTAAATTATAGAAGAATAGTACTAGGTTTATAGGAGTTGTAGATGAGTTTTATTGTTATTGTCTATCGAATGACAATGAATTGAGCTTGTTAGATAGATAAGGAGAAGAGAACAAACTGGTTTAGAAGGAAACGAAGCCATTAATTTTCAAACAGGGCTCTTTACTATACAATGCTGAACAGGTAAGGGCAATGAAAGGAGATGAAAGTTACTTGATCACGAAAAAGGAAAAGAATCATATAGAAATAAATAGAAGGTTCTTCGGCATATTTTTTATTTTATTTATGTTATCTCTCCTTTTGGCGAGTTTTTTGCCTCATGAAAAGTTCAATGGAGTCAATACGCTTTTTCTATTTAATATTCCACTTGAAAATCAAGATGGTGTCAATGGAATAGGCGTAGCCTCCTTATGTCTATTATTCCTTAGTCTTTTCTTCTTGCTAAAATCATTAAATCAATATAAAGGTAGAACAATTATTCTTGTTCTTATTGTGTTTATGCTATTACCGGATTATCTCTTTCAGACATATCAAAAGACTATCGCAAGGGGGGTTGATGCGGTTTCATACAAGATAGAACGGAGCCGCTGTACATTCGAAGAAGCAAAGGAAGCGACTTTGTTTGCAAAATGCGAACTTCCGTTTGAAAACTATAGTGATGAACCCGTTTCATTCGAGGTGTTATTTTATGAAACGTATCCTTATGAAGATGAGGTGAAAACAGTGTCTTTACTTAATAAAGATGCTCCCTATGAAGTCACTTTAAAACCAAATGAAGATAAAACCGCTATGATTGAAACGTACATCAATGTATTAGAAGAGGGAGAAGAGATGGTCAATGGTTCTCATAATATAGTGAATATTATCATTAGGTCTGAAACAAAAGTAAGAGAATTATAGAAGAACAAGCTCATGAATTAGGATGAAAGTAAGTCCTATAAAATATGAGAGGTAATGTGAAAATGGAAATGGTTAATCACAATAATAGAATTTCGTTCATGAAGAAGGCGGTGCTGATTGGTACATTCGTCGGCATAACGGTTGTAACAATGATTAGTGATGGAGTGTATTGGTTATTTTATGATCTGGATCAATTACCACAAGGTGAATTCCTGACAGAAAAAATATCCCCAGGCGGGAAGTATACATTAAAGGCATATGTCACAAATGTAGGTGCGACAACGTCGCATGCTGTTCGAGGGGAATTAATCCTTCATGAAGAAGATGATGTAACAAAGAATATATATTGGAATGACCGAGAGGATACAGCAACAAGCAACTGGACGGATGCAGATACAGTCAACATTAATGGGTATTCGATTGATGTCCCAAATGCACAATATGATTATAGAAGAGAATAATGATTTTTGGACTTGAATAGTCGGAATTCATGTGGAAGTCTAGCAATTAAAGGATGACATGGAGGGATTATGATGGAATACAAGTTTACTAAGATGACACAGCAAGAAGCAGAAGAGATTGCGTACGAATGGCATTATGAAGGGGAGTATTCTTTTTATGATATGGAAGCAGATCAAGAGGATTTAGCTGAATTTTTAGACCCTGTAGCAAGAGGAGATTCCTTGTTTGCGGTTACAAGCGAAACGGGATTAATAGGTTTCTTTAGTGTAAATAAGACTGACACAACCACTGTGGATATCGGACTGGGAATGCATCCAAATCTGACAGGGAAAGGGAATGGGTTGGAGTTCATTAATTCAGGGCTAGAGTTTGTACAATCAACCTTGGCACCAAAAACTATCACGTTATCAGTCGCTACTTTCAATCAAAGAGCGATAAAAGTCTATCAAAAGGTCGGCTTTGTAGAAGAGAAAACGTTTTTGCAAGAAACAAATGGTAGTACATTTGAGTTTTTGAAAATGACCTATTATTGCGAGGCCTAGTTGGTCTATTGGTCTACTTTAACTCCAATTATTCATTATCGTACGCTTAGAGAGAATATCTCTAGGCGTTTTTGGTTTGCCATTCTAATATTATAACTGTTTAAGATGCTCACTTTGTTTCTGTGTGAGTTTAGCTTCATAGCAAAACCTTGTAGTTAATTTTTCCAAATATATAGTTCTATCAACTTAATTTACTGTTAATTCTGAAAATTGTTGTTTTTTCCCACTTCTTCCTGTACAATTTGAACAAAAAGAGAGTAGAAAGAGGAGAATAGGATGAGGAAATTCGTCACGGCTATTTTACTAATGAGTAGTTTGTTGTGGTTTAACAGTACATTAACCTATGCAAAGGATGAGAACTTAAGACTAAATATTGTTGATGAGGCCACAAAAAGAGGGGACTTAAAGTCAGCAAAAGCGTATGCTCAAGTGTATGAAAATGATACTCAAGTTGGGGTTCAATATTCCTTTTTTTACCCGTATAACGGAGTAATGGATGGAGCATTTGGTCAAGGGGCTCATGAAGGCGATTGGGAAAAAATAAGAGTGATTGCCAATAAAGAAACTGAAGAAATTGAAACGATATACTTTGCTGCTCATTCAAATGAAGGAAAGTGGTATGAGGATCCGTTTACTTATAGTGAAAATATTAAAAGCTACGAACGTAGCGATTACGATACAGGGCAAAAACCATCAGTAACTGTAACGAATGACGGGATGATTGTTGAAGTTCATGAGAATGAACTAACGGGCGGGAACCTTTATTATAATTTAGGAAGAATAGTAGGGAACGAGGTTGAGTGGCTTCGTACCGGAGCAAAATATGATACAGGGCAAAATCCATCTGTTACGGTAACGGATGATGGGAAAATTATTGAAGTACATGAAAACGAAGTAACAGGTGGAAGTCTTTATTATAATATTGGAACGATTGAAGGGAATCGAATTAACTGGACTGCAAATGGTACCTATTATGATTCAGGACAAGAACCAACTGTTTCATTTATAGGAGATGATACCATTGTTGAAATCCATGAGAATGAAGTTACTGGAGGAAATCTTTACTATAGTCTAGGGGAAGTAAACGGCAACAAAATAAATTGGATGATTAAAGGGAAGAAATATGATACTGGAAACAATCCGTCTGTTACGGCTACAAACGGTACGATCATTGAAATGCATGAAAGCTCTGGAAACCTCTATTACAATATTGGGGCATTAAATGGAGAAAGAATTGATTGGACTTCAAATGGGACATTTTATGATACGGGGAATGAACCTGATATTACGATGACAAGTAATGGGAAAATTTTTGAAATCCATGAAGGTGGAGACAAGCTTTACTATAATATTGGTCAGTGGAATGGTCAGACGATTCAATGGTCGAAATGGAATGGATCGAAAGCAGTCGGCACACCTCTAGACTTTGGCCAGCAAGCTTCCGTACAATTCATGAATACGAATGATGTCATTCTTGTGAATGAATCTGATGGTAGTAATGAGATGAATGTTCGCAAAGTAGACTTAATGGATGAATTTAGACCTGTAGGTTTTTCTGCGAAGATTTCACATGCTAGCTACCCGAAAGTAAATTCTTATTCCCGATTCCCGCTGCCAAGTGATGTAACAGACAGAGGTCCGATATGGGATATAGAAAATAATTTTGTATTAATCGGCAGTGATTATGAAACAAATCCACTATATAGATGGGTTGCATTTGATGGTTTGTGGGGAAATACGTTTGAGGACGATCTAATTGGGACGAAGAGCCCAGGGTTCGGCATCGGAAGTAAATGGTTCAAAGATAAAACAGGTAGTTCAGTAGCAAATGATATGGTTGTATCTGATTATCAATTTGCAGGCTATTATGCACAAACCTTTGCGCCAATTATGTATATGCATACTGAAGACATTGACCACCCATCGACTGTTGAATGGTTTTTAGATAGAGTTCAATTATTATATAATAATGAAGTGTTGTTAGATGTAGGTGAAGTAAACCCAATTTCATTAGTAGAGACGGAAAAGCAATAGGGAATAGGTTCTACTAAACTTTGCTTCGCCAAACAGGGGCACTTGTCAACATAATAAATATAAACTCAAAACAATTTGTAGATTTAAAATAAAGTCACGATGTTTATAAAAAAGATACGACGTTTTACCCTTTGGATATAGATCCAAAGGGATTTTTATAATTAGAGATAGAAATTCTGAATGATAATATAGTTATTCAAGAAAAGGGCCAGATTGTTGAAGATTTGAATTCGAGATAATAAAAAGATCATACTGTCAGTTGAGATAGAAGATCGCTATTTAGGGCGGTTTTTTTGTTGTGAATATGAAAATACTGTTATTTTCATTTACTCTAGTTATTTCATGATGTAATATTATGCTATACGATATATCGCTTAACATAATAACTTTATATATGAAGGAAAGGAAGTAGACAATGGCATATAATGGAGGACCAATGACAGAAGCCATGTATTATGTACTATTAGCGTTAATGCGTCCTAACCATGGGTATCAGCTTATGCATGCAATTACAGAAGTATCAAATCAAAGGATAAAAATGGGACCGGGGACACTATACGGAGTACTCTCACGAATGCAAAAAGATGGTCTTATATCACTAGCAAAAGATGATGGCAGAAGGAAGACCTATCAAATAACACCAGAAGGGGAACAGGCTTTACGTATAGAGTATGGTCGATTGAAAGCCTTGATAAAAGATAGTAGCATTTTAGAGGAAGGTGATGAGGATGAATAAAACTGTCCATAAACTTCGGCCCAGTGATTATTGGCGAATTGGCGAGCATGAAAGTTGGTTTGCAGACATGGCTGCAAAAGGGTTGCATCTAAAAAAAATGGGGATATATTTTGCAAAGTTTGATAAAGTGGAACCTAAGAAAATGAAGTATAGAATAGATGTATCTATAAAGAAGAAGGTTACACCAGAACAAATAAAGATGTATGAGGATTATGGTTGGGATTATGTAACAAGCTATAGTTTTTTTCATGTATTTTCATCACCTGAAGAACTCGATGCACCTGAGCTTCATACAGATCCTGGCGAGCAGTCTTATACAATAAATGAACTGGACAAGAAATTAACTTTAAATGCTGTTATTGTAATAGTCGCTGCGGTTTTAATTATTGGTATGTTTTCTGCTTCTTGGTTTCTTAGTAAGACACCAACTTTAGTTATGGTGGAAGGTGGGGCTATTCAACAAATAATTTTAGTAATCTTCTTAGGATACTTAGCCTATAATTCGATTCAAGCATCCATTTCTATTCGTGCTTTACGAAGAAATCTTATTGAAGGCAAACAGATTGACCATCATGCTCCATGGAAGAAGCACCATCGATTACACTCTACCATCACTTTTCTTTTTACAATCGTCGTTGGATTGAGTGCTATTATACCGTTCGTTCAGATTCTAAAGATGGATATGAAAACGTTGCCCGAAACAAACCTTGACTTACCGTTTGTCAGGTTAGCAGATGTAGAAGACAATCCAGCATTGGTTAGAGGGGAACCTTTCTATGTGAGTGACAATATTGATTGGAGCAACCGGTATACGTATGATTGGAGTCCATTGGCACCCGTGCAATATGAAACAAATGAACAGGGTGTGGTTCCTGGGGAAATATGGGAAGATGGAAGTGGTGAATATTCACCTTCTATTCATACACAAGTTTATCAGCTAAATATACCAGCCCTAACGGATAATCTGATTTCTGATTTAATTGAAAGATATAGATATGAAGATAGTAAAGAAGGTTTTATAGAAACAGAACATCCAGAATTGGATCTTTTGATTGTTCATGAGGAAAAGGAAATGAAGGAATTGCTTGCTTCTAAAGGAAAAAACGTCATCCATGTTAGGTATCATGGCTATGCTGATATAAATTCAGTATTAGAAAACTTAGTGGAGAAGATTAATTTAATTTCGGAATAATGCTTAAGGTTTATACATAACTGGTTAGTTATTCCATAAATAGGGCTTTTCTGTAATAGGGAAGTCCCTTTCTCATGAAAAAAGACCAGCTTGTTGAGCAGCTTGTGAATTGATATGCTATTTTTATACAAGAAAAAATTCAATTAAAGAATGGGTTTTAAAAATACGATGTTAGCTGTAGTGTTAAATAATGTAATAATTATGGAAAGTAGCTGTTTTTATCCAAAAAAGTAAGAAATATAATTATAGGTTAAGGGGATTATTGATGAAAAGGGAAAATGAAATTAAGGTTAATTGGTGCCCTGTATGTAATCAAGGCTGGGTCGAAATAAAGATGGATATAGGCGAAAAAAAAATGATTCTAGTTTGTGATGAATGTGACTCAACATGGGATACACCAGAAAAAATGTCTTTAAATGATACTAACGATTATCGACCTATTGAGAAAACAAGAAACCCAACTCCTAAAGAGATAAGAGATTTAGGCTGGGAAAAATATATAATCAAAGATATCAATGATTTTATGCGTACTTTTCCTATCGATAGCTAGTCCGTTACTTAAGAGTAATTATCTTGAATTCAAGTCTTTGGCAATCGGGCGCACTTATTGAATAAATAGTTCATGTAAAGGTGACGTTTTTCTTCTAACGGGTGGGGTATCCACAAAAAGTGGAATAAAGATATTTCTGGATAGGAGTGAATGTTAATGAGTGATTTCTATAGAAATAAAACTTTAAATGAATTGGAAGGTTCATTAGAGGAACAAGAATTTAATTCTAGCCTGACAAAAAGATGCTCAGATTTAAGAAATAAAAAGCTCAAGGATTTTGATGCTGGTGATATAAGAGTAATGATAAGTCAAAAAATGAGTTTAAGTTATATGATTCCAATAGCAATCGACATGCTTGCAATTAACCCTTTTGTTGAAGGGGATTTTTATACTGCAGACCTACTTGTACAAGTTCTGCAAGTTGATAACGAATTCTGGGAAAAGAATGAATTTTTGTATTATGAATTTAATGAAGTTATAGTAGATGTAAAATCAACACTTGAATTACTTTTACCAGTTGTTATGAAGTTTGACTCAACAAAATAAAGGCTCTTATTTAACTTAAGGGAGCAATATTGAATAAATTTATTTTCCTGTTTTGTAGAATTATCTTGAATTCGAGTCTTCAGTTATAGACCAGCTATAAATAGTCAAGTATTAACTTAAAAAAATCTAAGTTGTGATTAGATTTTTAGGCAGGACAAAAAAACCTAAGCCTCTCCACTTTTTAAATAATTAGCGTAGGTCAGTTATTCTCTTCTTTGATAATACGAGGTTGATAGGGTTTTTCATCTCTTAGAATCGCAAAAATAATATGTGTTAGTTTTCTAGCAACAGCACCAACTGCGGTACCATGAGCTTTTCCTCGATCTCGTAATTTTTGGTAGTAGAGCGAAAGTGCAGGGGCATGAAAACTAGCGCCAAATGCAGCTTGCCATATAGCTCTTCTAAGGTAAGGAGAACCACGCTTTGATAGCTTTGTATTAGAACCGGTAAAATCACCTGATTGATGAACGGAAGCATCCAGTCCAGCAAAGGCCAAAAGTTGTCCAGGTCGTTCAAAACGACTAATCGAACCTATTTCACCTAGTATAACAGCAGCTGTTACATCACTTATTCCCGAAATCGTCGTGAGAAAATGTTCTTGCCGATTGGAGAGTTCAATCATCATTGTCTCTATTTCAATTAGCTGCTTTTCAAACAAACTAATCTGTTCAAATAACAGGTGAATTTGCATTTTAAACACGTCTGAATTAATCGAAATACCAAAGCTATTTTGTGCGCTATCCTTCAATAGTTCTGCTTTATTTCTTGCCCTCCATCGACCATAACGACCTTTACTAACTCAGTAGAGTAACTCAGCGAGTTGGTCTGTATCAATGAGTAATAAACCCTCTGGTAAAGGATATTTTAAAAGAATTTCAGTAGAAGATGCGCCAAAAACATCAGAGAATATCTCTTCGTATTCAGGAAATACCTGATCTAGTAACGCAATTATTTTCCTTTTAACATCTGAAGTTTGATCAACTAGAGTATATCGTAGAGGTTCTAATTTTCTAAGTTGAAGTAAGTCTTCCTCAACATACGGTGTTTCGTCGGGGGAATCAATTCGAATCACTTGAGCAATAAGATAAGCATCCTATAAATCTGTTTTAGTCTTACGCATATTAAAATTACGTAAGGCACCTGACTGCATCGGATTGAACGCAGTAATTTTAAATTCAAGCTTGTGTAGGATAGAGAAGACTGAAAGCCAATAATGTCCTGTGGCTTCCATACCACAAGTAAAATTATCAGGTGTAATTTCGTGATCGTTTAAATAATCAAGTAGTTTTTCGCTTCCTGATTTCGAGGACGTAAAGCCTTACCTACAGGATTCCCTTTATCATTTATTAACTCAACTTCGTGATGACGTTTACCAATATCAATTCCAAGAAAAAACATAATACAGTACCATCTAAATAATTGTCATCAGATGGAAGAGTCCTCTTTTACTTTATGGATATCCAACCTCGTTCAATATACGACAACAATGTGTCATCCAGCTCATTCGAATAGTTCTATAAAGAAAGAGGTGTCAGTCTATAACACGAAGACATAGCTTCAAGGGCGCGAGCGACAACCTCTATCTGAATAAGACCATTATATCTTGAAAAGAGAATAATGATCTAAAACCAGAATAAATCTGGTTATTAATAATATACGAGGGCGCAATTATCTAATATAACGTCCTTTTTGACTCGAAATTGATTGTAAGAACTGAGTGTGTCTGAAATAATTGGTATGAAGTTAATGAACAGGTTAGTGAAAGAAAAAATATAGTATTCTAAACTATCTATTCTGTAAAATAGATATCATAATAGTTGAAATAGGAGTGATTTAGTTGAATATTAATTCAATTGAGTTGTTAGACATCAACAATTCGATTATAGATAAATTTAAACAGACTATTATCTCTACTCATGTTAATGGTGGGATAATCATTAAATGTTTTAAAATAAATAATAAAAACTTGCTATCTCCGTATTTGTGTGAAGAACACGAAAGATATTTCAATAATTTTTTTACATCTAAAGACATTAAACAAGCAATTCCAGAGTTAAAAATAGAAGATGAATTAGTTTGTAAAACAGATTTTGAAAGAATAAGTCCATTTTTGTTAGATGGAGACTTTGGAGACACAATATATCATGGTGGGGCTTATGAATCTTTTCCTGGAACACCAAAGGAGGCTAAAAATCTAGGAGAGGAATTATGTCAATTCATCTTTGGCGATAGGATTTTAGATATTCTTCCATATCGTTCCTATAACCCATGGAGTACTTGGTTTTATGATGTCGCTTGGGATTGTACATGGTTTTTAATAGATAAAGAACTAAAACGTATTTGGTTAATTTGTGTAACTGATACTGACTAGAAAAGAATGATTTATAAGTAACGAAGGTTTTAAAATAATGGGGTTTCTCTCGAATTCAAGTCTTCAGCAATTGGGCGCTTTTGGAGTAATTCAAAATTCTAGTTTCTCAATTTTAAAAAGAATTGAAGAGATCTCAAAGTTTTTATAATGACTAGCTATTCAAGGGGGTAGGGGGTTTGGTGGGTTTAGAGAATTTCAAAATGAAAATGAAGCAAGCTACGAAAAAATATGGTTATAGAAAAAATCGGAATTCATTCTGGAAAATTGAAAATGGATTTTATAAGTTGATACATATTCAAAAAAGCAGTTACGGTGATTATTTCTTTATAAACCTTGGTATTCACCCCGTTGGACTACCTAAACTTATTACTAATCAATTAATTATTAAGGAAAGACCACCTGAGTCAGAGTGTCTTTTTCGTAAAAGAATTGAGCAAGTTATCCCTTCATTAACAACATCTTTGAATGCTATGATGTCAGATGGATTAACAACTGAAATTCAAGATGATATTCTTAAGTCTATTCCATATATTGAGGGATGGATGGAACAACATGGTACGCATAGTTTTATAATAGAAAACCAAGATGATACACTAATAAGGTTATTGAATGTTGTTCCAATATTAGGAGAAAAAGCTTATTATATGACAAAATATTTTTCTAACTTGAAGGTAAATAATAGAGAAATAGCTTATACATATCTCCAAAATTATTTGTCGTTAGATATATTTATTGAAAACAAAATTCTTGATTTTAACCAGATTGATTCTTATTTAATTTCTTTATTGAAAGAAGAGTTTCCTTATTAAATAAAAAAAGTATTTCGAATTCAAGTCTTTGGCAAAAGGGCGCTTTTCTGTATAGAGAAGTCCCTTTCTCATGAGAGAGCCATATAACGGAATAGCGATACTAATATACATGCTATAATTGTGAATATTATTGAAATAATGAAGCGATTTAGTAACTTTGAGGTGAAAAATGAAATTACTTTTATTTATTATAACCCTTCAAACAATGACCTTTACGCTTTTCTTCTTTGACTTTTTTATTTTATTTTCATTTCAATTAGTGAATTTTATATGGGGATCATTAATTCTTTTCGGCATTATCTCTGGGTTCATGGGAGTCATAAAGTGTAAGGAAAATTTTAAAATGTTTATAGTATCTATATTGACTGTAATTACTAGTTTAAGCCTATTTTTTTTGATGTTCTTAGTTTCTTTGTCCTCGATGTAAGAGTTGTAAATCACTCAAAGTTTAATTTTGTATGACTTATCTCTATTGCGGAATTAACAAATTATTTGTGATAGAAAAAATATAAGTTATCTCGAATTCAAGTCTTCAGCATAAGGGATATTGAAACCAAAAGGTTTAAGAAGGAGTATACATTTATGACAATTATAATAGACTGTGGAGATATTTATTTAAGAGAATTGAGAATTGAAGATCTCGATGAATATTATGAACTTACTACACAACCTGGGGTTTTAGAATTTTTACCTGATTGGAAATCAACTAAAGAGCAAAGGCTAGATTGGTTAGTAAACTGGGAAATTCCTGCTAATAGAGAGTTCTTACAATCTGTACCTACTATTGACGGTAATAAACTTAAATTAGGGATTATCTTAAAGGAAACTGGTGAGTTTATTGGTTGTTGTGCTACTTTTATGAGGGATCAATTACCATTTCCAAACAGAGAAATTAGTTATCTAATATCAAAGCATTATAGAAACAGAGGATATACAACTAAAGCTGTACACGGATTGATTAACTATTTGTTTGAGAAGACTAACCTTGAAACACTTAATGCCATAGCTTTGACAAACAATGTGAGCTCAAATAAAGTGATAGAAAAAACAGGCTTCACCTATGTTAACACTATTAATATTGAAAATGAACAATATTATCATTATGTCCTTAACAGAAAACAATTTGACAGGTAAGTAATTTAAAAGAAGGTAAGACAACAATTATGGTTCTTAATATGTTACCTTGCCATCTTTTACTCGATAAATAAGCAAATTGACTTTTCACATAGCTGGTAAAAAGGCAAACTTAAAATACCCAAGAAAATAAGACTAAACTTGTTTCTGCTAAAAGAAGATCATATTTTATTCTCACGTATCACTTCTTGACACTATCTCTTCAAAAAAGATTTATTGTACATATTAAAATGTCAGTTCAGGGGGTTATTTTTACCAAAGGGAGAAAGTAAATATAACTATATATTGAGAGGTCGATTATTTATGTACCAGAGATTAAACGAGTTTTTGATATCTTGGGAATTTGAATCTAAAGCTACAAGTAAGCTTCTTGAGAATCTTACCGATAAATCATTGGAACAAGAATTTATTCCACAGCATTGGACTCTTGGACGTATTGCGTGGCATACGGTTACTTCTATTAAAGTGATTAGTTCACAGGCAGGTTTGAAATTTAAAGCTCCTAATGAAGACTGGCTCGTCCCTTCTTCGGCTAAATTTATTGCCGAAAGCTATGTTAAATCTTCAAATCAGTTTGTTGAGGCATTGAAAACTCAATGGACTGATGAGAATCTATTTGAGCTTTGATCAAAAAATGGAAAAGTGAATATTATTATTATTTTTAAATCAACATCAAACTCATCACCGAGGACAAATAACTATTCTTATGAGGCAAGCAGGACTTAGTGTACCGGGAATATACGGGCCTTCAAAAGAAGAATGGGCACATTTGGGTATGGGTGAACCGAGACCATCATTATTTGATAAAATTCAATAGCAAGATATTAGGTTAGTTTGATTTTATTATTCAAAGTAGATACTCCGTAACCGAGGGCTTTTCAGAAATAGAGAAGCCCTCTTCTTTATGAATCTGGTCAGATTGTAGAGTAACGAAAGACACTTATATGCTAAAATTAGGAAAAAATTAATAATGGAAGAGTGACTTGTACTGAACTCATCCAAGACTTTTTGAGAGTGTAAATAATTGTTGGGAAAAATGAAAGCGTAACATACTTAGGGGAAGAAATAATTGATGCTTTAACAGAGGTGGAGCTTATTTTAATTTCATTACATAAAATGGGTTCTTACTTCGGTGAAGAATTTTTGAAAGAAGGAGATGCAAAACATAGAGCTGAATATGAAAGAGAAACAACTCAATTTATAAATGATTGGAAAATAACTAATAGGCTTGCAAAAATTAGAACGATATTAGTAGACAAATTTGATGATGCACTATGAGAAAGTGAAGTGGACGATATTTTAAGGGCTTTGGAAGGTCTGGGATATTGGTCTAAACCAAATGATAAACCGTAAATATTTAATTTATTATTCAAGTAGTGGAGGATTTATTTGAAGACTAAATTATAGGTTATCTCGAATTGAAGTCTTCAAGAAAAGGGCGCGTTTATCGATGAACTGCACCCCAATTGTTAGACACAACTATCAATTGGAGGTGTTTTTTTTTATGGGCAAATTTTCTACTGAAGTAAAAATTAAAGCCGTAAAACAATTTCTTGATGGAAATGACAGCGGTGAAGCTATCGCTCAATCTATAGGGGTGCACCACAGTAATTTTCATCAATGGGTGAAATTGTACAAGGCTTATGGTGAAGGAGCTTTTATTACAAAGTATACAAGTTACTCTGTAGAGTTTAAACTAGACGTACCTACTTATATGAACGAGAATCGGGCGTCTATCAGAGAAACGGCTGCAATTTTTAACATCCCTTCTCCAGAATCACTTAGGCAATGGAAAGTTGCTTAAGAAAAAGGAGGAATTGATGCCCTGTTTTCAAAGAAAGAGGGGCGTCAATCTATGAAAAAACAAGAAAATACGCAAATCAATAATGAAAAGCAGACCGAAGGCTCTTATGAGGCACTTCAACAAGAATTGGAACAATTACGCCTGGAAAATGCTTACCTAAAAAAGTTGAATGCCTTAGTTCAAAACAAGGGAAAATTACCAAACAAGACAAAGCACAAGTAATCTATGAGTTAAGGCATGAATTTCCCGTAAAGAAACTATTATTCATCGCAGAGATTCCTCGTAGTACTTATTATTATTGGGTGAAAGCGATGAATCGTGTACTTTATTAAGGTTGGTGCTTCATCAGATATTCTAGTGCTAGAAATGGGTTTAAATATCTTTTAGGTGCTTCAAAGACGCAGGGAGCGTGAGCGCCATTTGTAATAGAGCAGAAAATAAATATAGCACTAAATATGGAATGTTCTGATAAAATATATAAAAATTATTTGAATTCCCAATAATAATTAGCAGCGGACCAACGATTATACAAATAAAGACGACAATATGAAGGGCCACGCTGAACCTATTCTCAAAGGTTTTTGAAAAGGCTTGAAAAATATTCTCCTTTAAGAATGTTGTAATGACAAACCCCACTATCCAGATTACTAATAATAAAACCCATGAAGAATTCCCCTCTTGCCAAAAATACTTAATTATTGGCTGAGCAAATAAAAAAGAAAGACTAAATAATAAACAATAACCTTGAATGAAAAAATATTTTACTTTTAGTTCCACTAGTTCCACTAGTTCCCCTAGTTTCCAAGCCACCACAATAATGATAATTAGTATGCTAGACACAACACTATTCATTATAAATTGTGGAATATACCATTCTGGGAGAGCACTTGATAAAAATGTAATAAATACAATAATAAAAATTATTTGTAGAATTTCTTTAAAAGAATGATTGTTCTTCTCATCCAAAAATATCACTCCATCTCGATTTCAATTTATCTTCTAGTTTTATTTAATATTATTATTTTTTATAATCCAATCATCATCGGATATTCGCATCCAAACTGGAGATTTAAAGGACTGAGACTCTTTATTGAATTGAAAAGCTACCTCATGGTAGATTTCTTTAGGATATTTCGCTTTTTCAATAAATCGAATATGTCCATGATTATGTTCATACTTCAATGTTACATCGGAGGATAAATATGAATTTATTATTTGAGTAGCAATATGTTCAATATCGTTAGTAATAGCTGATCTTTTAGAATTTTGGCGAGGATTTCATTTTCTAAGTCACGATTATCCCCTATGTGTATTTCTACGTCACATGTATTTACAATTACGAATCTTTCTTCATTATTTATAGTTTTGTTGTCTATTTACTAAATGTAGTTCAACTTACTACTGGAGGTATCTTGCTCCCGCCTCAATATGCCTTTCTAGCAACTACTCAATTAATCTCATTTTATTTTATTGGTGACCTGTTTAGTATGTATCTTACTTATGGTTTAGCTTGTTATTTCTGGATTTCTATAAAATTAACATTTTTCAACTTGATTATGCTTATGCCTCTAAGTATTTATTTGTCTTTATTGTATAAAGTAAAACGAATATCTACAACATTTTTAATTGTATTTATTGTAAGTCTTACTATTGTAACTATTCAATTCACTTTTTCTTATTTAGGAATAATGGACTTGGGTCAATATCTTAGACACCAATAAGTTAACTTTTTATACAGATTGACGGAACTTATCTTCTACTTCCTGAGGTGTCTGAAAGTTTAATTGACTATGAATACGACAACGGTTGTACCATCCTTCAATAAACTGAAACAACGTAATCTTTGCTGATTCGTAATGTAAATAAGTAGTGTGATAGACTTCTTCCTTCTTCAAAATAGCGTGAAAAGATTCAATGCAGGCATTGTCGTATGGACAGCCTTTCCTACTGAAGGATGGTGT
>NZ_JBBAXC010000032.1 GCF_037120725.1 Bacillus spongiae | reverse complement strand
TAAATCCCATTGGTCCTTCTAGATATTCTTTAACAATGGTTAATTTTAAATCGTCACTATATTTTGCCATACAAAAACACCCCAAAAATTAGTTTTTAACTCTAACTTTTGGGGTGCAGAACCCATCTGGTAGGTCTTTTTCTTTAATCAAATAAAGTACTAACAGATTGTTGTTCAAATACACGTATAATTGCTTCTCCAATTAAAGGTGCAACTGAAAGTTGAACAACTTTATCAATCATTTTGTCTTCATTTAAAACGATGGAGTTGGTCACAACAAGCTGCTTAATCTTAGAATTTTGAATCCGCTCAATAGCTGGTCCAGAGAGAACAGGGTGTGTACAACAAGCATACACTTCTTTAGCACCATTCTCTACAAGAGCATTAGCTGCAAGTGTAATCGTACCAGCTGTATCAATGATATCATCAATAAGTACCGCTTTTTTCCCTTCAATATTACCAACAATATTCATTACTTCAGCAACATTTGGCTTCGGACGACGTTTATCAATAATAGCAATCGGTGCTTTTAGTCTTTCTGCCAGCTTACGTGCTCTCGTTACTCCACCGTGGTCAGGAGAGACAATCACAATATCTTCATCTTTAAAACCATTTTCTTCGAAATACTCTGCCAAAATAGGTACTCCCATTAAATGGTCAATTAAAATATCAAAGAACCCTTGTATTTGAGGAGCGTGAAGATCTAATGTAATCACTCGTGTAGCACCTGCTGTTTCTAAGAGATTAGCTACTAGCTTCGCCGTAATTGGCTCACGCGCCCTCGCTTTACGATCTTGACGTGCATATCCATAATAAGGCATTACAATGTTAATGGTTTTGGCAGCAGCTCGTTTTAGTGCATCTACCATAATTAATAATTCCATAAGATTTTCGTTAACTGGAGTACTTGTGGATTGAATAACAAACACATCACAACCACGAATACTTTCCTCAATGTTAATCTGAATTTCACCATCACTAAAACGCTTCACTGATGATTTTCCTAAGTTTACTCCTACTACATCTGCAATTTGTTGCGCCAAAGCAACGTTTGAATTAAGGGAAAAGATTTTTAATTTCGAGTTTGGATACTGGTTAGTCATGTCGAACCTCCACTTATTTCTTTATGTTCAAGTTTTTCACATAATTATTTTTATTGACTTGACGAGACCTTGCAATCGACAAAGCTTCTTCAGGGACGTCCTCAGTAATGGTTGAACCTGCAGCAACGTAAGCCCCTTTACTAATTGTAACTGGTGCGACAAGGTTTGAGTTGCACCCTACAAAAACATCATCTTCTATCTTTGTAAGGTATTTTTGCTTACCATCATAATTTACAGTAATCGAACCACAACCTAGGTTCACATTAGAACCTACTTCTGCATCACCAATATAACTTAAATGGCTCGCCTTACTTCCTTGACCAATTATTGACTTTTTAATTTCAACAAAGTTTCCAATCTTAGCTTTATTATTAATAACCGAATCCGGTCGAATATGTGCAAATGGACCTATAACAACATTATTGCCAATCTTACTATAGCGTACAACCGATTGTTGTATAACCGTTTCATTCTCAATCAATGAATGATTAATTTCTGTTCCAGGTCCAATTTGACAATCTTCCCCTATGACACATTCCCCAGAAATTGTTGTATTTGGATATATAATAGTATCACGACCGATTTTCACATCAGGGCCAATATACGTATTGTTGGGATCAATGATTGTAACACCTTTTCGCATATGCTCTTCATTAATTCTGCTTTTCATAATGATTTCTGCTTGAGCTAGCGCAACTCGGTCATTAACCCCTAAAGTTTCCTCAAAATCATCCGTTTGGTATGCACTGACAACCTCTCCTTGAGATTGAAGAATTTCAATGACATCAGGTAAATAATATTCTCCTTGTACATTATCATTAGAAACTCTTTTTAACGCTTCAAACAGGAGCTTATTGTCAAAACAATACGTACCTGTATTAATTTCGTTTACAGCTTTCTCCTGAGTCGATGCATCCTTTTCTTCTACAATTCGTTCAACAAGCCCTTGACCATCACGAAGAATTCTGCCATAACCGGTTGGATTATCTGCATAGCTAGTTAAAATTGTAGCTTTTGCATCTACCTCTACATGATGTTTTAAAAGTGCTTCTATGGTTTGTGATTTAATCAAAGGGGTATCTCCGCAAACGACTAGCGTAACTCCGTCTTTTTCTCCCAATATTGCTTCTGCTTGCATAACAGCATGAGCTGTACCTAGTTGCTCTTCTTGAAATGCAAATAAGCTACGACCTTCAAGGTGGGACTGAACCTCCTCAGCTCCATGACCAACAATCGTTACCGTTTGGTTAATTTGCAGATCAGAAATTTGATTCATTACATGTTCTACCATCGGTTTACCACATACAGGATGTAAAACTTTATATAATTTTGACTTCATTCTTGTTCCTTGACCTGCTGCCAATATTACTGCATAGCGTTTATTCATTTAACAGCCCCCAGTTTACCTTTTTACCCATATCGACTATATCTTAAATAGTCATCCATTTCAAGATAACATAATAATATACATGAAATTGTCAAGTAACAGAACAAGAATTGAAAATACATTAGATATGAATGAAAGAATACAATGAAAGTAATGGAAGAGGGATTAAGAGGATATACCTGAAAAGATGATAGAGATTAAAGAAGGATTATGGTTTAAGAATAAGGATGAGGAGGATAGTGCTAAGGATCTTTTGGACTTCGCTCATGCTTACAAGAGAGGTATATTATAAAAAAAGAGCCTTACTTTTGAAGTAGGCTCTAGTTGTTACTATTCTTTTAGGATGCGCCAGCTTCTTCAAGTTCCATCTCTTCTAGCTCTCCTAAACGATGATACTCCGCAAGAACAGCATCTTGGATTTTACCACGCGTGGTTGAATTAATCGGATGAGCAATATCACGGAATTCTCCATCTGGAGTACGCTTACTAGGCATTGCCACAAATAAGCCATTATTCCCATCAATTACACGGATATCATGAATAACAAATTCATTATCTAATGTAATTGATGCAATAGCGCGCATGCGACCGTCAGTATTTACACGGCGTAATCTTACGTCAGTTACTTCCACTCTGTTCACCACCTTTTTCCCTAGTTGAAAAGTCTATTACTATATTCCATAAAAAAATACATTATCCTTCTTAAAAAGTAAAAAAATTAAAAAAGTTTACCTTAATACGGTAAATCGGTCATTTTTTTGCTATTAAACAATCTATTATTTTTTTCATAGTGGCACTACTATGAAAAAGACTACCTTCAAATGGATTGAGAAAGGTAGCCTTTTGTTTTTTTATTTAATTAAAGCAATAACTTCTATTTCAACATCTACGTCTTTCGGTAAACGAGATACCTCTACGCAAGAACGGGCTGGCTTATGGGTATGAAAATACTCTGCATAAACTTCATTTACGAGAGAAAAATCATCCATTTTCTTCAGGAAGACTGTTGCCTTAACGACCGATTCTAAAGAGGCACCCGCTTCTTTTAGAACCGCTTGTAAATTTTTAAATACTTGGTGCGTTTGAATAGTAATATCTCCCTGAACAAGTTCCCCGTCAGCTGTTAATGGGATTTGGCCTGAGCTATAAAAAATATTGTTAACAATAACTCCTTGAGAGTAGGGTCCAATAGCAGCGGGAGCGTCCTTAGTTGATACAATTCTCATATAGCATATTCCTCCTTATAAAAACGAAAGGTTTGAGTCGAAATAATTTCCTTCAAATACATTAATTCTTTTTTCACGCTCATCAACGTTTGAAAGCTTAACAAGAGAAATGTAATCACTTACCAAACGTTCACTCGCATTTTCAGACTCCATTAATACAGCTATTCCTGCCACAGTTGCAGAAAATTCCTCTAATAAGTTAATCATGCCGTGGACGGTTCCGCCTGCTTTCATAAAATCATCCACAATCAATACTCTCGAACCTTCTTTTAAACTTCTTTTTGACAACACCATGGTTTGAATACGTTTAGAAGAACCAGAAACATAGTTAATACTAACGGTAGGTCCTTCCGTTACTTTACTATCACGACGTACAATGACGACAGGCACATTAAGGTGGTTTGCAATTGCATGCGCAATGGGGATACCCTTTGTCGCTACTGTCATAATTACATCAATCTCTTTTTCAGCAAAAGCAGACGCTAACAACTTGCCGACCTTGTTCATAATCGATGGGTTTCCTAGTAAATCAGTCATAAACAAATATCCACCGGGAAGTAGTCGGTCTGCACTAGCTAACCTTTCACACAATTCCTTTACAATTTCTTTTGCATCATTTTCTTGAACACGACTAATGAACCTGACACCACCAGCAGCACCTGGAACTGTTTGTAACGTTCCAATTCCACGTTGCTCAAAGGTTTGTTTAATAATAGCTAAATCCTCACTGATAGAAGATTTAGCCGATTGATAACGCTCTGCAAAAAAAGTTAACGGAACAATATGATTAGGATTTTCAACGATAAAATGCGTCAAATCGATTAAACGCTCGCTACGTTTAAATTTCATTTTTCCACTCCTCATTAAATCCGAATAATTATAGATAATATAACACCATTGTACGGATTTATACAAGAGGAAAACGATCGCCTAACATACGAACAGCAAATACCTGATCACAAAACCCTCTTAACCCATTGTATATTCTAGGAATTCTTGATTCATGTTCTACTAGCCCAAATACCGTCGGACCACTTCCACTCATTAATACCGCATCAGCCCCAAATCGTTCCATCTGTTCTTTTATTTGAGCAACCTCCGGACACATCGTCAGCGTAACACTTTCCAAAACATTTCCTATACTCTTACACATTTCTTTATAATCAGCATTCTGAAGAGCGTGAACCATCTCTGAAATATTTGGATGCTCAACTTTATTTAAGTTAAGGTTTCGATATACATCTGCTGTTGACACGCCTAGAGAAGGTTTAGCAAGAATAACCCAACAATTAGGCGGGGCAGGTAAATGAGTTATTTTTTCCCCTCTTCCATTTGCTAACCCTGTACCACCATATACACAGAAGGAAACATCTGAACCGATCTCTGCTCCTAATTCCGCTAGTTCATCTAATGATAACCCTAGTTCCCAAAGTTCATTTAATCCTCTAAGGGTGGCAGCTGCGTCACTACTCCCTCCTGCTAATCCAGCTGCGACTGGAATCATTTTATCTATTGAAATGGCTACCCCTTGCTTTATCTGAAATCGTTCCTTTAATAATTGAGCAGCCTGATATGCTAAGTTCCTCTTATCATCTGGTACAAATCGATTTTGAGATAAAATCGAAATTTGATTATTTGATAATGGCTCTAGTTCAATCCGATCCGCTAAATCAATTGTTGTCATTACCATTTCGACTTCATGAAATCCATCTGACCGTCTATGTAAAACATCTAATGATAAATTAATCTTTGCTGGTGCTTTCACCATAAGCTTCATATCGTCCACCTACTTTAAGATAAAATCTGTTCCGTCTATTTTATCACATTTTGTTTCATTCCTTTAACATGTAAGATAACAAAACAAATAATAAAAATAAATAAGGGGTCAAGAGAAAACTCTCACGACCCCAGCGGCACTTTAATACATTATATTAAACATTCATAGAACAACGGATTACCTTTTCTCGATGTGCTAAAAAGCTAATCACTTATTGGAATTCATCACGTGGTCTTGTGCATGCTTTACGGCCAATTTAACCATATTTCCTGCATCTCTAGATGTAATACCGCCCCAACCATCTTTTTGAACAATTTCATAAATTCCTAACTCTTTAGCTAGTTCCTCTTTGAGTGCCATTGACATAATGCCTTTTCTTCGAGTCATACAAACCCTCCTAAAGGTGCCGCGTATGCTAAGCATTCCACTATCGTATAACTCCCATTCCTCTTTTAAACAAAATAAAAAGCAGTAAACCTGTTGTCTACTGCTAATTTAAAGCAATCGATCTTGTTGTATCATCATAAAAGGTAAGTTCAACTGTTTCAGTTAGTACATCGGCATAGCTGTAAGAAACTCTTTCGAAAGCATTTTCTTCTTGATCTAGTTCAACTACAAAGACAGCTGGATACGTCTCTGTTAAGACACCAGAACGTTCTATTGTTTTTCTACGTCCACCATTCGCCTTTAGCATCAATCGTTTTCCAAGGTTTGAATCAAGTGCTTTTTTTATATCACCAAGAGTTTTTGGCATTTCGCTCCACCTCACTATTTTTACTATACCATAATACGTAATAAACGTCAAACAAATAAATTATTTTAACAAGAATATTTCGGTCTTGTCAATGTTTTTTGTTCAACAAAATTATGTATTTTTCTACATTTGCTCGTATAACTATCTTGCCCTATTTTTTTTAGAGTATGTATAAAAGCCGAAATGATTGCTCATTAACGGCTCTTATTCCTCATCCATAACCGGGCGAAATGGCATTCCCGTTCGAAGAACTCCTTTTGTATCCACACCTCCTAAGCCCTTTTCACCTGTTAATGTATTTCTTAAAACGTCCCATACATTGACGGAATCTACAAAAGGGGTAAACGCAACCTTCGCAACAATATAAACCGGATCTAACGCGTGAATATTTACTCGAGAAGGTGAACTAGCAAAATTAGCTCCCGCATGAATAAGCGATTCAAAATGAGATTGACATGCGCCAGCAAAAATAACTAACTGATCACGATGTGGTATTTTTCTTCTTGCTTCTATAACCGTTTCGACAAAATACTTAGAATGTCGATAAGCATTTATATCTGATTTCTTCCCTTTCGCCTTTGAATAAGCATCATGACCTGTTATTACCATAATATCTGGTCGGTAATGATCTATAAATGATGCTATTTTATTGGGCATCTCCTTTTCATCACAATGCACTCCATATACAGGTACGCCTATTTTCTCATAGAGTGCTGTACACTTTTTCAAATAAGAAGAATCTCCATCTAAATGAAGAACTCTACCTGGAACTTGAAAAAATTGATAATTTTCTACATATGCATTTGAAGACTGATATTCTTGTTTTTCATGAATAAGATCTATATCTTGACGAAAAAGCTGTAAAGACTGCTTTTCTAATGATTCAAATTGCTCAGAGATCTTTCGTTGGAGTCTAGCATCTACTTGGATTAAATCTTCAAAGGGGGCATCCGCAATTAAACGATAATCTTCCCCATACAGTATTGCATACGAACGACCCTGTCGATTCTGAATATCAATGACTCGAAATAGAATATCACAACCATAAGATCGTCGACCTACAATTGACTGAATCTGTATGCTCACCTTCCTCATCTCCAATGGACATTCATACTGAATTAATCTCTATAACGTATGCAAACAACAAACAAGAGGTGCTTCGGGGTTCTCGTTTCATTTAAGGGAAGAACTAAAAAGGCAAGGGTAATAGGGGTTAAAGTCAATGACATTGTTATATATTGATCTGTTGAAGAAACATTTAATGTTCAAAGCAAACTTTACAGGAACTGAATCTTATTAACGAGAAATGTATATTTTTTTAAATAAGAACAATATTTAAAACTATAAATACAAAAGAAGACCAACTAGAGTCCGTGCCTACCAGTTGGTCTTTTCACATTATTTAAAGTAAGGTAATAGAGCGTCACTTAGCTTAGCAAACTCCTGTATAGAAAGCGTCTCACCCCTTCTCACAGGATCTACTTCTGCTTCACTTAATGCAGAGAGAATATCATTCTTTTTTTGCTTTCCATTTGGCAGTTGGCTTACTAAATTATTTAAAATTGTTTTTCTCCTTTGAGCAAAACATGAACGTATTATGGTAAAAAAGAACTCTTCATCTAAAACTTGAGCAGCTGGTTGTTTTCGCTTAGTTAATTGAATAACAGCAGAATCTACATTAGGCTGAGGCATAAATACCGTCTTAGGCACAACCATCACTGTCTCCGCCTCTGTATAATATTGAATCGCAATTGACAAAGACCCGTATTCCTTCGTACCCGGCACTGCTGATATACGGTCAGCCACTTCTTTTTGAAGCATCACCACTAATCCATCAATAGGCAGGTTTTCTGTAAGTAATTTTAAAATAATAGGTGTAGTAATATAATAAGGCAAATTCGCCGTAACCATTATTTTATCTACTGATTGAAATTCTTCCGCAATAATTGCTCCAACATCAGCTTTTAAAATATCCTGATTAATTACCTTCACATTATCGTAAGGAGAAAGCGAATCTTCTAGAATTGGTAAGAGACGTTGATCAATTTCAAACGCCACCACTTTTTTTGCTTCTCTTGCTAAATGTTCTGTAAGAGCACCTATCCCAGGACCAATTTCAATTGCTCCAGTATGGTCGTCTAAACCAGCGTAGTGCGTGATATTTCTTAAAATATTGGGGTCAATTAAAAAATTCTGACCTAGGCTTTTCTTAAATGAAAAACCATACTTTTTAAGTATTTCCTTGGTTCGAATGGGTGTTGCAATATCTTTATGCATGACTTTCCTCCTCTAAAACCTCTTGTAAAGCAGTAACAAATTCTTGTTTTGTTATTTGAAAAACCTTCAGCCTGTTATAAAGTTGTTTACCGTTAGTGTAGCCTATTTTTAATTTTTGACCTAATTGAGTTCGGCGTTCCTTCGCTGAAGGGCCTGCAATTAAGCCTGCTGTCATAAGGTCTTCTTGACTAATAAGTTCTTCCACTTCTTCCTGCATCATATAGGCGTCTTTTAAAGCTAATCGGATTACATCTGGAGTAGCATGTTCAACACCAATCCCTTTCCCCGATTTAGCCATTGCATCTTGTTTTTTTATAAAAGCATGTTTACATCCCTTAACTTCTTGCTCAACTCTCCGTCGAATTTTTTCTCCAGGATAATCAGGGTCCGTTAATATAATAACTCCTCTTTTTTCTTGAGCATGTTTTATTTTTTCAATTGTAACAGCATTGATTGCTGAGCCATTTGTTTCGATTGTATCTGCATCAACAGCACGTTGAATAGCCACCGTGTCATCTCTACCTTCTACAACTATAATTTCTTTTATTTTCATAACTCCTCCACAATATTTAAACTTTTTTCCATAATCTCTCGTCTAATTAATTGAATAAGTTAGTATGTATATCTTACCTTATCTATATACTCTGTAAAAGAAAAAACAGGAGGAACTCCTCCTGTTTCTCACTTAATATATTAATCTAGGATTTTTATTTTTACCTGTCTTCTTCCCCACCGATAAGCTTCTTCCTTTGATGCTACAAAAACATCAATTTTATTCCCTTTAATAGCTGAACCCGTATCTGCTGCTAAGGCGTAGCCATAGCCGTCTACGTATACTCTTGTTCCCAATGGAATAACACTTGGGTCCACAGCAATGATTTTCATACCTGGGTTTTCATAAAGATTAATTCCAGTTGCCGTCCTACCAGAACATCCATTACAAGAGGCTGTATAAGCTGTTGAACTTACATAAAATTCTTCTCCAGCTTCCGAAGACCCACGTGATGCTTGCGCCGTTATGGTTTTTGATCCAACAGCGACAATTTTATCGACACTCTCTGTAATGATATCTTCTTTTACAAGTGTACGAGAAACTTCTTTTCCATTTTCCCTTACAATGTCGTAAGTTTTAGAAACCGTTCCTTTTTGTCCTTCTTGTAAAACTTTTTCCGTTCCTTTCGTCAAAGAAGAGTCTTTTCGTGTCACAACGGTATAGTCTAACAACTCTTCCACCTCTTCGGTGGCTTCTTCAACTCGAATTATATTAATTATATCTTCAGGTTTTATTACTGCTTCTAAACTAGGCTTAACTCTGTCTAAATTACCTATTGTAATTTTATGTTGCTTTAAAAAGTTTGCAACCGTAATGGACGTTGTTAAAACCTCTTGTTCCACTCCTCCATCTATCAAGGTTAGTGAAAAAGCAGGTTCGACTACTACCTTAGTATTTTTGACAATAGAATCAGTTAATGCTGGGCTTACTTGGTCAAACTGACTTAATTCTATCGCTTCATCTTCTAATAACTGCTCAACTGTTGTAGCAGTAGTCCATACCATATTACTTTCATTTCCAAGTACAATTTCAACCTGTTTTGCCGGCATCCAAATAACCTTCATATTGTTGGTTAATTCTTTATCAAGGGCAGGGTACACATAGTCTTTAGAGTCATGCTCTACTTTTAATTCTTTTAGCAGTTCCTCAATCGTATCTGCATTTGTAACGACTTCTTTTTTGTCGCCATCTATTGTTATCGCAATGGTGTGTTTAGAGCTTTGAAAGATTAAAAACCCGTAAACTGCTGCAAATAAAACAAAACTAGAAATGGCAATAAACCAATTCTTATTACTCTTAGACTTTAAAAACAGGTTTTTCATGCTGTCTACATTCATGAAAATTGCCTCCTTTTCTGGAGTGAATTATATAGGACATATCGATCGGATGTCAAATGCGTTCACTTTCAAAGGAAAGTATCTCCTATTATGCATAATTTTTCATAGCTTGCAAAGTTTAATCTATCGACATAACCCTCATAAATTAGCAATAAACCATGTAGAACTTTACAGAAAACAAAATAGATAGGACAAACTTTAACAATAATTGACAAATTCTATTATCATTTTATAGCGAATAATTTTATAGCATTTTCTGTTGTAGTACGAGCCACCTCATCGAAAGTAAGCCCTTTTTGTTTTGCAATTTCTTCTACAACAAGCTTCACATAGGCCGGCTCATTTCTTTTCCCTCTATAAGGGTGAGGTGTTAAATAAGGGCAGTCAGTTTCAATTAATAAAGAATCTAGAGGAATATCCCTAGCTATTTCTTTCGGTTTTTTTGCGTTTTTAAATGTAACAGGTCCCCCAAGAGAGATGAAAAAATTCATTTCAATGCATTGTTTGGCAATTTCTGTGCTACCACTAAACGAATGCATAATCCCTCCCACTTCTGAAGCTCCTTCTTCCTTTAAAATCTCAACTACATCCTGTGTTGCTTCACGGTTATGAATAATAATGGGTAATTTCACTTCTTTCGCCAGTCTAATTTGCTTGCGAAAAACTTCTTTTTGAATTTCAACTGGAGATTTATCCCAATGATAATCAAGACCCATCTCCCCGATAGCTACTACTTTAGGATGATTAGTAAGTTCTTTAATCCAAATTAGATCTTCGTCCTTCATATCAATTGCATCAACAGGATGCCAGCCTATACTTGCATAGATGTGAGAGTAGGTTTCAATTAGCTCCATTGCTTTTTCAATCGTAGGGCGGTCAAATCCAACAACAACCATTTTTTCTACGCCTGCTTCATTTGCTCTTTGAATCACTTCCTCCAAATCTTCATTAAATTGATCTGCATTTAGGTGGACATGTGTATCAAATAACATAATCAATACTCCTTTTGATTGTAATTAGTTTAATCTATTTCCATATGACATGCATCTCATGGGTGTAACAATTTATTTACAAATTCATGTTACCATTGTCTTACTAAACTACATAAAATTTATACAAAACAGGTAATCTTTTCATTCTTTGTAAGTATTCTTCACTATTCGACTTCAATTGATAGAAAAAATAGAATACCATATAAAAAAGAGTTTCACGTCGAAAAATGTTTCACGTGAAACCCTTTCTATTTCATCTTTATTTAATTTGTGAACCATTCGGTAACTGAAGGTCTGCTGTAGCTAACGCTAATTCACCATCATTACTTCCTGCTAAAATCATTCCCTCTGATAATTCACCTCGGAGCTTAACAGGCTTTAAATTCGTTACACAAATAACTTGCTTACCAATTAAATCTTCTGGTTTATAATGTTTTGCAATACCTGAAATCACTTGACGTTTTTCATATCCTAAGTCTAATTGAATCTTTAATAATTTATTAGCTTTCTTTACTGGTTCTGCATGTAGAACTTCCGCTACTCGAAGATCGACCTTCATAAAATCATCTATTGTAATTTCTTCTGTTTCAGGTTTATCTTCTTTAATTTCAGGCTGCTGTATTACTTCTTCACCTTTCATTTGTTCCTTAATGTATTGAACCTCAGCGTCTACTTCCAGTCTCGGAAAAATAGGTTGACCCTTTTTCACTATTTTAGTTCCTAAAGGTATCTTTCCGAAACCATCCAAGGAATCCCATGTTTTTAAACCTTCGTCTACTATATTGAGTTGTTTAAAAATTTCAACTGGTGCTTGAGTAAGAAACGGCGTTAATAACACTGCAACTCTTCGAAGTGATTCAGCTAAGTGGACCATCACATTTCCTAGTATTTCTTTTTGTTCCTCATTTTTCGCTAAGACCCACGGTTGAGTTTCATCAATGTATTTATTTGTCCTACTTATAAGCTGCCAAACAGCTGTTAAAGCAACTGAAAACTCCATCTTTTCCATTGCCTCTTCATACTGAACAACGGTTTGGTGATTGACTTGTTGTAATTGTTGATCAAATTCACCTTTAGGTCCTTCGTATAATGGAATTTCTCCTTGAAAATACTTATTAATCATAGCAATTGTACGATTTAATAAGTTGCCTAAATCATTAGCTAAATCAAAATTCACTCTTTCAACAAAACCTTCAGGAGTAAAAACCCCATCTGAACCAAAAGCTACTTCACGAAGAAGATAATAACGAAGACTATCTAATCCATATCGGTCAATTAATGTAACAGGATCTACAACATTCCCTTTAGATTTGGACATTTTCCCATCTTTCATTAACAACCATCCATGTGCAAATACTTTTTTTGGTAAAGGTAAATCCAATGCCATCAGCATTATAGGCCAATAAATTGTATGAAAGCGGACAATTTCTTTTCCTACTAAGTGGACGTTAGCAGGCCAGTAGTTTTTATATTTTGAATCATTATCTGTTCCATATCCTAGAGACGTAATATAGTTAGATAACGCATCAATCCAAACATATATGACATGTTTCGGATCTCCAGGTACCTTTACTCCCCAATCGAATGTAGTGCGGGAAACAGCGAGGTCTTCTAAACCTGGTTTAATAAAATTATTTATCATTTCATTTTTACGAGATTCTGGTTGGATAAACTCAGGGTTTTCATTATAAAAAGTTAATAAACGGTCAACATATTTACTCATTTTAAAGAAGTATGATTCTTCCTTCACTTTCTCAACATCACGACCACAATCTGGACATTTTCCATCAACTAATTGACGTTCTGTAAAAAAAGATTCACATGGCGTACAATACCAGCCTTCATATTCATCTAAATAGATGTCACCTTGATCTAATAACTGCTTAAAGATTTTTTCCACAACCACTTTATGACGTGGTTGCGTTGTACGTATAAAATCGTCATATGAAATATCAAGTTTCTTCCATAAATCTTGAATACCATCAACAATTTCATCAACATATTCCTGAGGAGTAATTCCTTTCTCTTCAGCTTTTCGTTGAATTTTTTGCCCGTGCTCATCCGTACCGGTTAAATACATCACATCAAAGCCGCGCATTCTTTTATAACGGGCCATCGCGTCCCCTGCAACCGTAGTGTAAGCATGACCAATATGTAAATTTCCACTTGGATAATAAATTGGTGTTGTAATGTAGAAGGTGTTTAATTTTTCTTTCACCGTGTCTCCTCCTTAGTCTTTAGCAATAAAAATTGTTTTTATCCTACATATATCCTCATCTTAACCGCTTTTCTTCACAAAATATACCTAAATTTTAGCTTTTCTGCAACCAATACCCTTACCACTGTTGTGATTGTTTGTGCAATCATCAGAAAAGTTTAGATATTGTCATCTTTTGTCGAATATATATGCCATTTCTCCCTTTTTCGACAAACATTTTATCCCCTTCATCCACCCTATATATTTGTTAAAATTTTACATAGTCTTATAAACCCTTGTAAATCAACAAAAAGATCTCTAAAAATCTATAAATCATTTTAAATAATATTATTGACGAATATGGGAATGACTGGTATGATAGATTTACCGACAGAAAATGTCGAAAAATGACGAATCATAATTCACATTCAGATAAAAACAATTTTGAGAGGGGAATTTTTTATTATGAAATCTACAGGTATTGTTCGTAAAGTTGATGAGCTAGGTCGAGTGGTTATTCCAATCGAATTACGTCGTACATTAGGAATTGCTGAAAAGGACGCACTAGAAATTTACGTAGACGACGAAAAAATTATTTTAAAGAAATATAAGCCAAATATGACTTGTCAAATTACTGGTGAAGTATCTGATGACAATATTAAATTAGCTGATGGCAAAGTAATTCTTAGCCGTGAAGGTGCAGAACAATTAATTAACGAAATTCAAGCCTCTTTTAGCTTAAATAAATAAATGACATTATTGAGGGAATCCTCAATTAACGAAAAAGCTAACCTCCTACATGAATAGCGGGTTAGCTTTTTTCACTTTATTCTATATGATATGCTTTATAAACTTCTCTTTTAGGAAGCTTCCTTTCGAGGGCTACTTGCTTTATTGCGTCCTTAGAATGAAATTGTTCTTCCTGTATGTAATATTCTATATGTTCTACAAGAGACTTGGTTGTCCACCAAGGAGTTTCCTCATCCAGTTGCTCTACTCCTTTTTCTACGATTATACAAAATTCACCACGAATTTCCGTGGCCTCCACCCAATCGATAACATCCTCTACAGTACCTCTTATAAATTCTTCATACTTCTTCGTTAGCTCTCTGCATAAAACCAGTTTTCGATTACCTAAATATTCCTTTATATAATGAAGTGTATCTTTTAATCGATGAGGAGATTCGTAAAAGATTAAAGTTGCTTCAATTGATTTTAGCTTATCTAACTCCTCTTTTTTATCCTTTTTACCTCTAGCTAAAAAACCATAAAAATAAAAAGGTTGTGGTTCAATTCCTGATGCAATAAGTGCCGTTAAAGCAGCGTTTGCACCTGGTAAAGGAATAACTGCATACCCTTCCTCTAATGTCTGTCGAACAATCTCATAGCCTGGGTCAGATATACAAGGCATTCCGGCATCACTTACTAAAGCAACCTTTTCACCATTCCTTAGCTTTGTTAATATTTTCTCTCCACTAACTTTTTTATTATGTTCATGATAACTCATAATCGGAGTTGCTATCTCAAAAAAATTACATAACTTCTTGCTATTTCTTGTGTCTTCAGCAGCGATCCAATTTACTTTTTTTAATATCTCAATTGCTCGAAAAGTCATATCCTCCAGATTTCCAATTGGCGTAGGCACTAAGTATAGTTCACCGACTTCATGATGATGAAAGCTTCGTTGTGTTTTCATACTTATTAACCTCCTTTAATAAATAATGTTCTTTCTGTTTTCGTGTTAATTGTTTAAATCGATATTCTGCCCTTAAGGCCTCACTCTTCGTCTGAAACTTCTCAAGATGCTTAAGGTTCACTGGGCGCTTTGCTCTCGTGTATTTTGCCCCTTTCCCTTTATTATGCTGACTTATTCGTCTCTCAACATTATTTGTATAACCACCATAATAAGAGCCATCATTACATTCAAGTACATAAAAATAATGACTATTTTCCATATAACATCTCCTGTACTTCCTCCGTATAGTTTCCTTCTTCAAAAATATAAAGGGGCGGGAGAACTCTTAAATCAGGTTTTCCATTTTTTATTCCTTCTATTAATAAGATATTTGCCTCTTTTCCCATTCTCGGATACACAAGTCGCATTTTTTTCGGTTCCAATTGATATTTCTTCATTAGAGTAACAATTTCTATTAATCGACCTGGACGATGAACAAAAGCAGCCTTACCTCCTTGCTTTAGCAGTGCAGCTGTTACTGAAATGACATCTTCTAACGTACACAATAATTCATGTCGAGCTATGGCTAAATACTCATTTGGGTTAATTTGTTCCTTTTGTGGTGTCTTAAAATATGGAGGATTACATGTTACTACATCGTGTTTACCCCTGCCTAAAAGAGCGGGTATTTCCTTTATATCTCCTTTTAAAAATTGAATCCTATCATTTAAACCATTATACTCAACACTTCTAACTGCCATATCATAAAGACGTTCTTGAATTTCAATTCCTAAAATATCGGCGTTTGTTCGCTTACTCAATAATAAAGGAACAATTCCATTTCCACTACATAAATCAATAATGTTCCCCTTTTGGATTGGAACATGTACGAAATTTGCTAACAGAACAGCATCAATGGAAAAAGAAAATACTGAGGGACTTTGAATAATTCGTAAATTCTCTGCTAGTAAATAATCTAATCTCTCATCACCTTTTAACATCCTCTGAACTCCTTATTTGTTTAATTCTATTTCTTTATTTTAAAAAAGCCTTCCTTTAATAGGAAGGCTACCGTTATTTTTTATTTAAAAACGACAAGCAAAACAAACAATCTTCATCCCTTCGAGGGCTTCCAAAGTGGATATTGCATATATGAAAACCTTCTTGGTAAAGTCTAGCTAGATTATCATATCCTTCACCAATATCCGCATGTTTATCCTCATCTCCTTTAGAAGAGGGATGTTGATCTATCTGTGCGCCAACTTTATTAGAGTTCTCCGTACTTTTTTTCAGTCTACGGCGCAAATGCTCATTTTCAAGCTGAAGCGAATTATTTTCTTCAATCATTTCTGCTAGATACTGTTTTAAATCACCTAGCTGTTTATATAATTGTCCAATTTGTTGTTCCATTTCGCTGACTGAATCAAAGAACTCTTTTTTATTCACTACTTCCACCTCATTACTCTGTGGCTTGAATTACGGCACCATTTTTTATTTCTTCTAAAGTAAATTCTAACACTCTTTCATGTTCTTTAACATCTACTTGGAGAACACGTTCTAGTAGATTTAGCCCCACAACCTTACCTTTCCCTTGTGGTGTTTCAAGCCACTCACCAACATCTGGCATTTCAGCTTTAGCTGCCTCATACTCATCATTTTCATATTTTAGACAGCACATTAAGCGCCCACATAGCCCCGAAATTTTCGTTGGATTTAATGAAAGGTTTTGATCTTTAGCCATTTTAATGGATACAGGTTCAAAATCGCCTAAAAAGGTTGAGCAACATAACATTCTACCACACGGACCAATTCCACCTAGCATTTTTGCTTCGTCTCTCACTCCAATTTGGCGCAATTCAATTCTTGTTCTAAAGATTGAAGCTAAATCCTTTACTAATTCACGGAAATCAACACGACCATCTGCTGTAAAATAAAAAATAACTTTGTTACGATCAAATGTATATTCTACATCTACTAGTTTCATATCTAATTGATGTGAATCAATCTTTTCGCAACATATCTCATATGCTTCGTTCGAAGCTTTTTTATTTTCTTGAACCATTAGCCGATCTTTATCATCTGCAATGCGAAGAACTTTTTTTAAAGGAAGTACTACATCATGTTCTTCTACTTTTTTTGGCTCAATCACTACTTTACCATATTCAACCCCACGTACAGTTTCCACAATCACATAATGGTCTTTAGTGATGGACAACCCGTCTGGGTCAAAATAATATATTTTACCCGCTTTTTTAAAGCGGATTCCTACTACATCATACAAAGGTATATCCCCCCTGTAGTTTTAGCACAAGCTCTTCCATTAAAAGCTGTGTATTCATATTCGCATTTAATTTTCGCTTAGCGTCTAAAACAAGTGTCATTTGTTCTGAAAGGCGATTCGTCGATAAATGAAGGGCTTGCGCTTCCCATTCCGATTTATAATCAGGAAACGCTAATTCATCATGATTAATACCGATATACAAGAGGTCTTTATAAATTAATAATAAAAGATCTAATGCACGATCTATATGTGGTTTTTCCTTAAAATGAAGAAAAAAATTCTCTTGAAGTTGAACCATTCCTTGAAGTGACTTTTTTCTCAGAACGTCATATAATTTTAACACTATTTTTCTTGCTTGTGCAAACCACTCATCTTGAGCAATCTGTAAAGCCTCGTCCAAATTATTAGTTAAATTAGCAACTAACGCTGCTACTTCATCAGAAATACCTTCAGCAATAAGTCTCTTCTTAATGACAAAGTTGGGTAACGGCTTAAAAGATAAAGTTTGACATCTTGAAATAATTGTCGGTAAAATTCGATGAATTTGTTCAGTTATAAGTACTGCTGTTGTATCGGATTGAGGTTCTTCAAGAAATTTCAATAAACTATTTGCCGCATTCACAGTCATTTTGTCAGCATCAACAATTATATAAAATTTCTTAGTTGATTCTACCCCTGTTTTACTAAACTCTTCTTGAAGAGCACGAATTTGATCTTTTTTAATAGATAAGCCCTCAGGCTCAATAATATGAACATCTGGATGGTTTTTATTCTCAATTCTTTTACAATTAACACAATGGTCACACGGAACGCCGTTTGTAGAAACTTTACAAAATAAACTTTTAGCAAAAAGGATACTAGCTTTCAGTTTTCCTGTTCCTCGCTGCCCCTCAAAAAGATAAGCATGTGCAACTCGGTCTCTCATTATACTATTTGAAATGATTTGGAGTACAAGCGGCTGAAGACTTTGTAGCTCTTCCCAAGCTTTTGTCACATACATTCACTCACTTACGTATATAAATTAATCAATAGCCCTTTAATTTCACCAATTCGTCCAAGGATATCGATTGACTCTCTCTCTTGATTTAAAACATCTTCTGAAAGTTGAACGAGTTCTTGATCAATCGTTTCTATTATTTTTAGCTTCCGTCCCTCACCAAATTGATTCCATGTATGAGAGTGTTTCAAGCTCATTCCAAAGTCCACCGTTTCTTTAATAAACCTTTTTACTAAACTTTTATATTTTGAAAGGTCTTTTAAATTTCGGGAGCGAGCAAGAATTCCACCTGCCTGCTCGACATTTAAAAGTAGTTTAGAGAGCTGTTCCATGTGAAGTTTTTGTTGCTTATTTTGCACAATCGTTCCAAATGATTTGCTGTTAGTGCTCGTTTCAGTTTGGTCAAACTTCATTTTATCTAAACCAATTTTCATATCTTGGTTAATTTTCATCTGTGTTGCCTCCACAAAAACTAAAACTGAATAAACTGGTCTACAGGTAATACAAATACGGTTGCACCGCCTACTTCTACTTCAACTGGGTAAGGTATATAAGAATCAGCATTGCCACCCATCGGGCTCACCGGAGCTACCATCTGTTCCCTTGATTGACAGTTTTCTTTTATTACTTGAAGGGCTTTATTCACTCGAATATCTTCTGTTCCAATCACAAAGGTAGTGTTCCCTGCCTTTAAAAAGCCACCTGTACTTGCTAATTTAGTCGATCGAAAATTGTGGTTCGTTAAAGCTTGAGAAAGCTTATTACTATCCTGATCTTGAACAATAGCTAATATAAGTTTCATGGAATGTGATATCCCCCTACTCTCAATCTTCCCTTTATTATATCAGTTATTAGATGAACATACAGAGAAATTATTGCCCTTACCACATGTTTACAACGTTATAATTCCTATTTAACTTAATTCAATAAAAAATCAATATTCCCTCTTTAATTAGGGTTTATAGCTTGTAAGACTATCCTATGATCTAATAAAGGGGTAAATAATAGATAAACAGTCCTCTAATACTTGATCTGGATCCTGGCTTGCATCTACCCTTTTTAATCTTTGTGGTTCTCGTTTGATTAAACGTAAATACCCTTCTTGAACTTGGTGATGAAAATCTATTTCTTCCAAATCCAACCGATTTATTTCACGTCCTTGATTTTCATTAATTCTTCTTAAACCTTCTTCAGGACTTATATCAAAATATAATGTAAGGTCAGGTAAAGTCTCTTCTATTGCAAACTTATTTATACTATATACCTCTTCAATGCCTAGTTTTCTTGCAAACCCCTGATAAGCTAATGAGCTATCAACAAACCGGTCACATAAAACAATTATCCCTTTTTCAAGTGCAGGAAGTACTTTCTCAACTAAATGTTGCCTTCTTGCAGCTGCATATAATAATGCCTCCGTTCTTGGGTCCATTTCCGTATGGTCTGGATTTAATATAATCTCCCGTATTTTCTCAGCAATTTTAATTCCACCTGGCTCTCTAGTTTTAATGACACCATACCCACTATTTTTTAATGATTCTTCAATTTTATGTATAATAGTTGTTTTCCCGGCTCCTTCAGGTCCTTCAACTGTAATAAATAATCCATTTTTATTCATAACCTACCTCCAGAACATACACTTGACTTCATTTGATTACCGTTATTAATCATATACATATAGCTTTCCATGTTCAAGTTTATGATTTCCCTGAAAATGAGCTCCTTGTTTTATTAATAGTCTTAATTGTTGAAGAGCTGCCTCTGATATCGTTTCTCCTTCCATAAAAAGTGGAATTCCAGGAGGGTATGGGATAACCATCTCAGCTGATACTTTTCCGGCTGTATTTTCTAGATTCACTAAAGTTTTTCTCCTCACTTTTGCCTCTCGATATGATATTGACAAAGCTTTTATTTTATCGGCGTTAGTTGATGAGGTGCGACCTACTGCATGTGGTACGTTTATTGCTGGTAGATTTTTTAGTACCTCAGCTGCTTTCCTTAAGTATGATTCTTCAGTATGTCTTAACAATGGGACCATTAATAATACTTGATATGGATCCGCTAATTCTGGAAATATATTAAATTGCTCTAAAGCCTTCTGAAGTGCATATCCTGTAGTGTTAATAGGTCGAAGAAGCAGTTTAATAGGATCATTACATTCAATGACCTCCATTCCTTCCATTGATTGCAATACTTCTAGAAAAGCCTGTCGTTCTTCCATTGTATATCTCCAGTCCACCTCTTTAAAACTAGCGATAAACTTTCTTGCTATATCAAGCGATGCCATAATGGGGTAGGATGGAGAACTAGACTGTAGTACAGATAGATATGTTTTTACTGCTTCTACACTAACTCTGTCACTATTAATATGTAAAAAAGAGCCCATTGTCATTGCAGGTAAAATTTTGTGAGCTGAATGAACAACAATATCTGCTCCTAATTGTATAGCAGATAATAAGGGTAAGCACTCAGAACGTAAATGAGGTCCATGAGCTTCATCAACTAGTACTACAATATTCTTCTCATGAGCAACCTCAATTAACGATTCAAGGGAATAAGTTACTCCATAATACGTAGGGTACGTAAAAATACATGCTTTTACCCCATCGTAAGTTGATAATGCATTTTTTAAAGTAGATACTGATACTCCTCCAGGGGATTGGGTATGTTCATCCCACTCAGGATCTAAAAAAATGGGATTTACATTGGCTAATTTCAACCCATTTAACACAGATTTATGACAATTCCTCTGCACAAATACCGTATCATTCTCATTACACGTTGCTAATATCATCGCCAAGTTCCCAACTGTACTACCACCTACTAAAAAATAACTTTCACTCGTTTTATAATAATCACTAAGTAAGCTTTCTGCATTTTTAATTACATCTTCAGGAGCATGTAAATCATCCAACCCACTTAACTCTGTTACATCATAAGGTAAAAAAGACCGAAAAGCTTCATTATTCCAACCAACTTCACCATTTTTATGTCCCGGCACATGAAAAGAATAGCTTTTTTTCCGAACATGGTTTTTTAACGCTGTATATAAAGGGGTTAATTTTTGGTTCATAAAATCCTTCCTCTCTTATTTTCTATTCTACCCCCGAACTACCGTAGAAATAAATACATTGAAAAAAGCTAAGCAATTTTTTTACTTAGCTTTAAGATGGTATATGTGGTGTTGTAATTACTTTTAAACGTTGAACGTAATAATGGTAGCTAGGATCTTTTGTTTCTGTATTAATCATCTCTTTTTCACAATCCGAACAAATAAACGAAGTGTATAAGTGAATTCCTATTTCTTTTTGATGAGAACAAATTATACATGTTTCCCCATATTTTAAACTGTCTTGTTGATCCATTTCTCCACCTCCATATACCTATTCTGCCCTAAAAAAACATTTGTATACAACTTTCTAAAAATTATTAATACCAATCTTTTAGTCGTCAATATAGTATATGGTTCTTACTTATTTCTGTGTATGTCTATCATGAATTTTTAAGGCTATAGCCCATTTAATTTATTTCGTTTTAACTTGAACGCCAAAATGAATAACTTCCCTACTCAATAAGGCTTTAATAAATGATATGTATGTTGTTTTCTTGCCCTTCCGTTTCCACATCCACTCAAACCTTCTCTTATTACACAAAAAAACAGCTCGTTTTGAGCTGTTTTGAATGTGCATGGCGACGTCCTACTCTCACAGGGGGAAGCCCCCAACTACCATCGGCGCTAAAGAGCTTAACTTCCGTGTTCGGTATGGGAACGGGTGTGACCTCTTTGCTATTGCCACCATACA
>NZ_JBBAXC010000031.1 GCF_037120725.1 Bacillus spongiae | reverse complement strand
AGATGATCAGGTTGATAGGTTCGAGGTGGAAGCATGGTGACATGTGGAGCTGACGAATACTAATCGATCGAGGACTTAACCAAAAGAAAAAAGTGAAAGCGACTGTTCATGTGCGACAAGCACGAGGCAGCTTACGAGGAGGCTTAGCCACCGCAGTGAGATGACTTGTGACCTCGAGCACATAGGAGCTGTAACTGGACAACGTAAGAACGGTGATTACTCACTCTTCATCAATCTTTATCTAGTTTTGAGGGTAAAATTTAAAAAAACTCTTGAAAAATATATTAAAAGCGGTATAATAATACTTGTCTTTTAAAAAATCTGGTGGCAATAGCGAAAAGGTCACACCCGTTCCCATACCGAACACGGAAGTTAAGCTTTTCAGCGCCGATGGTAGTTGGGGGCTTCCCCCTGTGAGAGTAGGACGTCGCCAGGAAAATGGAGGATTAGCTCAGCTGGGAGAGCATCTGCCTTACAAGCAGAGGGTCGGCGGTTCGATCCCGTCATCCTCCACCATAATTGCCGGTGTAGCTCAACTGGTAGAGCAACTGACTTGTAATCAGTAGGTTGGGGGTTCAAGTCCTCTTGCCGGCACCACTTAAAGAACTCATTAGGATGTTTTAAGAGCCATTAGCTCAGTTGGTAGAGCATCTGACTTTTAATCAGAGGGTCGAAGGTTCGAGTCCTTCATGGCTCACCATTTTATTAGAAAGCATGCGGGTGTGGCGGAATTGGCAGACGCACCAGACTTAGGATCTGGCGCCGCAAGGCGTGGGGGTTCGACTCCCTTCACCCGCACCATTTTAAATATGCGGAAGTAGTTCAGTGGTAGAACACCACCTTGCCAAGGTGGGGGTCGCGGGTTCGAATCCCGTCTTCCGCTCCATAACTACTCTGTGCCGGGGTGGCGGAACTGGCAGACGCACAGGACTTAAAATCCTGCGGTAGGTGACTACCGTACCGGTTCGATTCCGGTCCTCGGCACCATTATAATACGCGCCCGTAGCTCAATTGGATAGAGCGTTTGACTACGGATCAAAAGGTTAGGGGTTCGACTCCTCTCGGGCGCGCCATTATAAAATGTCAAAAAAGCTCTACGAGCTATTATATTTAACGGGAAGTAGCTCAGCTTGGTAGAGCACTTGGTTTGGGACCAAGGGGTCGCAGGTTCAAATCCTGTCTTCCCGACCATTAAGAACATCATGATTTGGGGCCTTAGCTCAGCTGGGAGAGCGCCTGCTTTGCACGCAGGAGGTCAGCGGTTCGATCCCGCTAGGCTCCACCAATTAAACATTATAATATGGCGGTGTAGCTCAGCTGGCTAGAGCGTACGGTTCATACCCGTGAGGTCGGGGGTTCGATCCCCTCCGCCGCTACCATATTGGATTTTTATTCATTGATCTTGGACCTTTAGCTCAGCTGGTTAGAGCAGACGGCTCATAACCGTCCGGTCGTAGGTTCGAGTCCTACAAGGTCCACCATATTATTCGGAGGAATACCCAAGTCTGGCTGAAGGGATCGGTCTTGAAAACCGACAGGCGGGTTAAACCGCGCGGGGGTTCGAATCCCTCTTCCTCCGCCATTATTATATTTATTTAAAATGAATATAAAAGGAAATACATTTTATCGTCGCGGGGTGGAGCAGTCTGGTAGCTCGTCGGGCTCATAACCCGAAGGTCGCAGGTTCAAATCCTGCCCCCGCAATACATTGGTCCGGTAGTTCAGTTGGTTAGAATGCCTGCCTGTCACGCAGGAGGTCGCGGGTTCGAGTCCCGTCCGGACCGCCATTATAGTAACATGAAATAAGGCTCGGTAGCTCAGTTGGTAGAGCAATGGACTGAAAATCCATGTGTCGGCGGTTCGATTCCGTCCCGAGCCACCATTTTATGTTGGCGGCTGTGGCGAAGTGGTTAACGCATCGGATTGTGGTTCCGACATTCGTGGGTTCGATTCCCATCAGCCGCCCCATAAAAATAGTAAGCGGGTGTAGTTTAGTGGTAAAACCTCAGCCTTCCAAGCTGATGATGTGAGTTCGATTCTCATCACCCGCTCCAATGGGCCTATAGCTCAGCTGGTTAGAGCGCACGCCTGATAAGCGTGAGGTCGGTGGTTCGAGTCCACTTAGGCCCACCATAGTTTTCCGCAGTAGCTCAGTGGTAGAGCTATCGGCTGTTAACCGATCGGTCGCAGGTTCGAATCCTGCCTGCGGAGCCATAATGGAGAAGTACTCAAGTGGCTGAAGAGGCGCCCCTGCTAAGGGTGTAGGTCGGGTAACCGGCGCGAGGGTTCAAATCCCTCCTTCTCCGCCAGTATTAATTGGCCCGTTGGTCAAGCGGTTAAGACACCGCCCTTTCACGGCGGTAACACGGGTTCGAATCCCGTACGGGTCATTGAAAGCTATTCTATTGAATAGCTTTTTTTGTTGGTTCAACTATTCATTATTGAATGAATGTAATGGTTATATATTGTTTGCAAAATACTGAGCCTTGATAAAAAATCTTGATCAAACATACGTATTCAAAGAGAAACATTATGATTTGACGTCATTTCTTATTTTTCATTGCTTTTACAAATACCCCGTTTATGAGAAACCTCCTGTTCTATTGACGTTTGTTAACTTATCTTACCTTTAAAGTAATCCCTCTGTGACATCAGTACATTAAACTGTTTCTTCAGAACCCTGTTATTACGAATCAACTAATTAGACCCAATTCATTATTATTAAATATATAATTACTTACCCAATATAAAACCTCTTTGTTTAAACGTAAAGCGTGTGCCGGTTTGTACTTCTTTTCTACTAATTTTAAAAGAGGAAGTACAAAACGAATGGTTGCTCTACAACTATTTTTTTATTTGATGGATGAATGAGTGAGTTTGATAGAGGTAGGACCAAGGAAATGTTGAGAAAAATATAGTTGTTTCAATTCATATATTACAAAATCAAACAGAAAAATTTTAAAGTTAAAGATGATTTATTTGTAACCGTTTTCAATCATTTACACGAAAATTACTTTTCTAATAAAGTAATTTTTTTATGCAAATACATTTCTAGTTCTTTCGTCAACTTTCTACATTTTAAAAAAATGTAACCGTTTTCCTTTTATTATGTACATTGTTTCGTTGTAAAGGTGTAGTTTTCTGTCGGAAATTAGGGAGGGATATTTAAAGGAGATAAGCTTTTCTAAAAGAATACACTCATTAGTACATAAAATTGCGTAGGTGAAGATAATGACGAATAGTAATCCAAGTTCAACTGATATCCATTTATTTCATGAAGGCCAATTGTTTGAGGCGCATCGCACTTTTGGATCACATGTCTATAACCATAATGGTCGAAAAGTTACTACATTTTGTGTTTGGTCCCCAAATGCTGAAGCTATATCAGTAGTTGGAACTTTTAATGAGTGGGGGGAAAATGCAGACGAATTGTTGATGAAAAAAGTGAGCGACAGTGGAATATGGTTTGCAGTTCACCAAACTTCATTAAAAGGTCATCTTTATAAATACAAAATTGTAACGAAAGATGGACAAACGAAGTTAAAGACTGATCCATTTGCCTTTTATGCTGAAAGGAGACCCAATACAGCAGCAATTATTTCCGAGGATGAAGATTATGAATGGCAGGATGAAAAGTGGCTATTAAAAAGAAAAATGAAGCCCGCTTATGATGAGCCGATGTTTATTTATGAAATTCATTTTGGAACATGGAAGATTAAAGGAAAAGAGATGTTTTATACCTATCAAGAAATAGCAGACGACCTTGTTCCATATTTAGTAGAGCATGGATATACACATGTGGAAATAATGCCTATTACAGAGCATCCTTTCGATCGCTCTTGGGGATATCAAAGTACAGGTTACTATTCACCAACGAGTCGTTATGGAACACCTGAACAATTAAAGTATTTTGTGAATAAATGTCACAAGCATAACATTGGCGTTATCTTGGATTGGGTACCTGGTCACTTTTGTAAAGATAATCATGGCTTGTACCAATTTGATGGGTCACACCTTTATGAATATGCTACTGAAAAGGACCGAGAGAATTATGATTGGGGTACCGCCAACTTTGATTTAGGAAAAAAAGAGGTACAAAGCTTTTTGATATCAAGTGCAAGATACTGGTTAGATCAATTTCATATTGATGGCTTTCGCATTGACGCTGTAGCGAAGATATTATATAAAGCCAATCAAGATCATGATCAACTCATTCCTAACGAAGGGGGGATTGAGTTTTTAAAGAAACTTAATACGGCTGTATTTGAATATGAACCGAATGCTTTAATGATGGCTGAGGATTCTACTGACTGGCCTCAAGTAACATCTCCTGTCCATTATGGAGGACTAGGCTTCAATTATAAATGGAACATGGGTTGGATGAATGATGTTCTGAAGTACATGGAAACACATGAAAATGATCGAAAGCAAGTACATTCTCTTTTAACGTTCTCTTTACTTTATGCGTTTTCAGAAAACTTCGTTTTACCATTATCACATGATGAAGTTGTTCATGGAAAAAAATCATTATTAAATAAAATGCCAGGCGACTATTGGCAAAAATTTGCACAACTACGCCTTTTATTTGGTTATATGGTAGCACATCCTGGAAAAAAATTATTATTTATGGGTTCAGAATTGGCTCCCTTCTCTGAGTGGAAAGATTTAGATCAAATTGACTGGCATCTAGAAAAATATAACATGCATCGTGCTTTTAATGCATATGTTAAAGAGTTATTGAATTTATATAAAGAAGTGAAACCTTTCTTTGAAAAGGACCATTTATCAGAAGGGTTTGAGTGGATCGATGTTCATAATTATGAACAAAGCATTTTGAGCTTTTTAAGGAAAGGAAAGAAAAAAGACGATTTTGTCGTCGTTATATGTAATTTTACTAGCAAGGTTTATCACCATTATAAAGTAGGTGTACCAAACGCTGATTACTACATTGAGCTATTTAATAGTGATGATGCATTATTTGGTGGATCAGGGCAAGTAAATCGTGACGATATTGAAGTAGTACATGAATCATACCATGGGAGACCGAAAACAGTTGAACTAACAATACCACCTTTCGCTGTTGTATATCTTTATCCTGTTAATCAAGAGAGAGGAGAATAAGCGTATGGGAAAAACGAAGTGTGTTGCAATGCTATTAGCTGGAGGGAAGGGAAGTAGACTAAGTTCCTTAACAAAAAACCTTGCAAAACCGGCCGTACCATTTGGTGGGAAATATAGGATTATTGATTTTCCTTTAAGTAATTGTACGAATTCTGGTATTAGAACGGTGGGAGTGCTCACTCAATATCAACCTCTTGTTTTAAATACATATATTGGGATTGGGAGCGCGTGGGATCTAGATCGAAAAAATGGAGGGGTGACGGTATTACCTCCCTATAGTGAATCTTCAGAAGTTAAATGGTATACAGGTACGGCTAGTGCTATTTATCAAAATCTAAATTATATTGAGCAATATGAACCTGAGCATGTGCTCATTCTATCAGGAGACCATATATATAAAATGGACTATGCTAAAATGCTAGATTATCATACTAATTCTGATGCGGACGCCACCATCTCTGTTATTGAGGTCCCATGGAAAGAAGCAAGTCGTTTTGGGATTATGAATACAGATGAAGATTTTAAAATACTAGAGTTTGATGAGAAGCCTGATCATCCAAAAAATAATTTAGCTTCAATGGGCATCTATATTTTTAAATGGTCCTTGTTAAAAGAGTATCTGGAAATGGATGAACGTAATCCGGAATCTAGTAACGATTTTGGAAAGGATATTATTCCGATGTTAATTGAAGATGGCAAAAAATTAAAAGCTTATCCTTTCAAAGGTTATTGGAAGGATGTTGGAACGATTAAAAGTTTATGGGAGGCAAACATGGATTTATTAAGAGACGATTGTGATTTGAATGTATATGATCATTCATGGCGCATATACTCTGTTAATCCTAATCAGCCGCCACAATATATTTCAGAAAATGCAGTTGTGACAGAGTCTCTTGTTAATGAAGGATGTGTTGTAAAGGGCATGGTTATTCACTCAGTGCTCTTTCACGGAGTAGAAATTGAGAAAGATGCTGTCATCAAAAATACTGTCGTTATGCCAGGAGCAGTAATTGGAAAAGGAGCCTATTTGCAAAATGCAATCGTTCCTAGTAATGTTCACGTTCCTGAAGGAGCATTTATTGCAAATGAAGAAAGTGAAGAGGACGTTATTTTAGTTACAGAAGAGTATTTACTGTCACATATGGAGGAAGTATAATCACTTCAAAATAATGGGGGAGAGAATATGAATAAAGCAATGCTTGGCGTGATTGATGCTACAACATTTCATGATACACTTGAAGATTTATTGTTACATCGTTCTTTAGCTGCCGTTCCTTTGGCTGGTCGATATCGCTTAATTGATTTTGTACTATCTAGTATGGTGAATTCGGGAATTGAAAGTGTAGCTATTTTTCCTAAATATCAATACCGTTCCTTAATGGATCATTTAGGTTCAGGTAAAAATTGGGATCTAGACCGTAAACGAGATGGACTATTTTTCTTTCCAGCACCTGCACTAGAGACAATAGAGGACGGTCCTGGTTCATTTAACCACTTTGCTCATCATATGGATTATTTTAATCGAAGCCATCAAGATTTTGTTGTGATAAGTAATTGTTATAGCATAAGTAATTTAGATTTTAAGGCAATTTTAGATCGGCATATTGCCGAAGAATGTGATATTACTGTAGTAGAACAAAAAGGAAAATCATTAGAAATCTTTATTCTCTCAACTAAACTGCTAATTTCGTTACTAGAAAGCAGAGGACATACTGGTTATACATGTATGCAAGATGTGCTTATGGACAGTGAATATAGCATTAACACATACGAAAGCACCGGTTATGTAAAGAAAGTAAAAAGTATTATTGATTATTACGAAGCGAATATGGAAATATTACAGACTTCTACATGGAAGGAATTATTTAAAACGGATAACCCAATCTACACGAAGGTTAAGGATGAACCACCAACTAGATATATGAAGCATTCCATAGTAAGGAATTCCATGGTTGCGAATGGTTGTTTAATAGATGGTACTATTGATCGTAGTGTTATATTTCGTTCAGTCAAAATAGGTAGGGGTTCATCATTAAAAAATTGTATTGTAATGCAAAAAAGTCAAATTGGAGAGAATTGTGTTTTAGAATCTGTCATTTTAGATAAAGATGTAAAGATACAAGATAATGTTAAATTAATTGGAACTCCCGAAGAACCAATTGTTATTCGGAAGGGAATTATTCAAGGAGAGTTGATGAACTCGTGAAAGTATTATTTGCGGTATCAGAATGTGTGCCTTTTATTAAATCTGGTGGTTTAGCCGATGTAGCAGGGTCGTTACCAAAAGAATTGATAAAGTTAGGCACAGATGTAAGAGTAATTATGCCAAAGTATAAAGAAATATCTCAAAAATACCAGCAACAAATGAAAAAAGTAACTGAATTCAACGTACAAATTGGGTGGAGAAAGCAATACTGTGGTATTGAACAGTTATCTTTAGATGGAGTCACCTATTACTTTGTAGATAACATGTATTACTTCCATCGTGATACATTATATGGCCATTATGATGATGGAGAAAGATTTTCTTATTTAAATCGAGCAATTTTAGAAAGTTTACCCTATCTAGATTTTTTCCCTGATGTGCTTCATTGTCATGATTGGCACACGTCCATGATCCCATTTTTACTAAGAGCAGAGTACGTTCATCGTCCCGGCTATCATTTTATGAGAAGCTTGTTTACAATTCATAACCTCCAATTTCAAGGTATTTTTCCGAAGGAAGTTATGACTGATTTATTAGGAATTGATAGCTATTATTTCACACCTGAACACTTAGAGTTTTACGGGAATGTAAATTTCCTTAAAGGGGCATTACTTTCATCGGATTATATCACAACGGTTAGTCCTACGTATCGGAATGAAATTTTACAGGAATATTACGGGGAAAAACTTAATGGAGTGTTAAAGCAAAGGAATGATCAGCTATTCGGAATTTTAAATGGAATTGACGATAGCTTATATGACCCGAAATATGATCCATATATTTCCCCTTATCATGTAAATTCCCTTGACGGGAAAGCGGTGAATAAACGAAATCTCCAACAGGAATTTGGATTACCTGTCAAAGATCATGTACCAGTTATAGCATTAATATCACGTTTAACAAAACAAAAGGGATTAGACTTAATTAAATGTGTATTTCATGAAATGATGCATGAAGATATTCAATGGGTGTTATTAGGTTCCGGTGAGTATGAATTTGAACAATTTTTCCGTCAGATGGAAAGAGATTATCCAGAGAAAGTAAGAGCTCATATTGGCTTTGATGAGAGTCGAGCACACCGTATTTACGCAGGTGCAGATTTGTTTATGATGCCATCGAAATTTGAACCATGCGGCTTAGGACAAATGATTGCGATGAAATATGGTACACTCCCAATAGTTCGTGAAACAGGTGGATTAAATGATACGGTGAAATCATTTAATGAAGAAACAGAAGAGGGATACGGTTTCTCATTTAGCCACTTTAATGCACATGACATGCTCTATACATATCGCAGAGCACTGTATTATTATCATAAGCCAGAGAAGTGGCAAAAAATTGTTAAACAAGCAATGAGACTTGATAATAGTTGGGCACAGTCTGCTTATAAATATAATCAGCTCTATGCGGAGCTCATATCTAGGAGTGAGAGTCATGTTTTCTGATAAAACTGATTTCAAAGAAGCATTTTTAAAAAGACTAGAGATGAGCTATGGAAAACCGTTTCCTCATACAACGAAGCGTGACCAATTTCATACATTAGGGAATATGATAAGAGAGTATATTAGTATGAACTGGATTCATACTAATGAGCATTATCGACTTCAAAATCAAAAACAAATGTATTACTTATCAATTGAATTCCTACTCGGTCGGCTATTAGGTCAAAACCTTATTAATTTAGGAATCTATGAAATTGTAAAAGATGGTTTACAAGATTTAGGTATTACTTTAGATGATTTAGAAGAAATTGAGTCGGATGCTGGATTAGGAAACGGAGGATTAGGTCGGCTAGCTGCTTGCTTTCTTGACTCATTGGCTTCTCTTGATCTTCCTGGGCATGGAAGTGGAATTCGATACAAGCATGGATTATTTGAACAGAAAATTGTTGAAGGCTATCAAGTTGAATTACCTGAACAGTGGTTAAGACACGGGCACGTATGGGAAGTAAGAAAGCCAGATTTGACTGTAAATGTCCCATTTTGGGGAAGGGTTGAATCATTTGTTGACGATCAGGGAAATCTTCGGTTTGAGCATAGAGACGCAGAATATGTAAGTGCTGTCCCTTATGATAATCCTGTAGTGGGATATAAGAATTCAACTGTAAACACATTAAGATTATGGAGTGCAGAGCCTGCACGCTACCAACCTCATAAAGACATGATGAAATACAAAAGAGATACTGAGGCCATTACAGAGTTTTTATATCCAGATGATACCCATGATGAAGGTAAAATACTTCGATTGAAACAACAGTATTTTTTAGTATGTGCAAGTATACGTACAATCGTTGATTCATATCTTACAAAAAATGACGACTTATTGAAGCTACCGGAATACGTTGTAATCCACATAAATGATACACACCCTGTTTTAGCGATCCCTGAATTAATGCGGTTATTGCTAGATGAGTATAAAATGAACTGGGATGATGCATGGTATATTGTCACGAAAACATTCTGTTATACAAATCACACCACCTTGTCTGAAGCACTTGAAACGTGGCCTGTCCGTATTTTTCAGCCGTTATTACCACGTATTTATTCAATAGTTAATGAAATAAATGAACGCTATTGTCATCAATTGTGGCAATCATACCCGAATGAATGGGATCGAATAGAAAAGATGGCCATTATTGCTCACGGTGAAGTAAAAATGGCTCATCTAGCGATTGCAGGAAGCTTCAGTGTAAATGGTGTTGCCAAAATACATTCAGAAATATTAAAAAAGAGAGAGATGAATTTATTTTATCAATTCAGTCCAGAGAAATTTAATAGTAAAACAAATGGGATTACACATAGAAGGTGGCTGTTAAAGGCAAACCCAGAGTTAGCTCAGTTAATTACTGAAACAATCGGCTCTGAATGGATTCGATCACCTGATCATTTAACGAAGCTTCATGCATTTTCTAGTGACAGTTCTTTTCAACAAGAATTGGCAAAAGTTAGAAGGGTGAAGAAAGAAAAATTAGCTCATCGCATTTATCAACAAAATGGGATTGTTGTGGATATTAACTCAATCTTTGATGTTCAAGTTAAGCGGCTGCATGCGTATAAACGCCAGTTGTTAAATGTACTTCATATTATGTATTTATATAACCGTTTAAAAGAAGATCCTACGTACAATATGCTACCAAGGACATTTATTTTTGGAGCAAAGGCTTCACCTGGTTATTATTATGCAAAAAAGATTATTAAATTAATTCATAGCGTATCAAAGAAAGTAAATGCAGACCCGATGGTTAAAGAAAAAATCAAAATCATTTTTTTAGAGAATTATCGAGTGTCCGTAGCAGAAGAAATCTTTCCAGCAGCTGACGTTAGTGAACAAATTTCAACTGCAAGCAAAGAAGCCTCGGGAACGGGAAATATGAAATTTATGATGAATGGTGCACTAACCGTTGGTACGCTAGATGGAGCGAATATTGAAATTTTGGAGAGGGCAGGAAAAGAGAACATTTTTATTTTTGGCCTATCTGCTGAAGAGGTATTAAGGTATTATTCGCAAGGTGGATATTCTTCGATGGAATATTACCATTTAGACGAACGAATTCATACGGTTGTAAACCAGCTTGTAAATGGTTTCTTTTCTGAAGATGAATCTGAATTTGAACCGATTTTTGATTCTCTATTGGTTGAAAATGATTATTATTTTGTACTAAGGGACTTTGCATCCTATATTGATATTCACCAAGAAGTAGATGCAACCTTTCAAAAGCCTGAAAAATGGTGGAAGATGAGTATCGAAAATATTGCTAATTCAGGTTATTTTTCAAGTGACAGAACAATAGAAGAGTATTCGAATCACATTTGGAAGATTAATCAATACTCCTTCCATAAATAAAAAATTCTCATGTTTTACGAAATCATGAATTAGCACTAGTAATGATGGGATATTATACTTTTATGGATTACTACTAAAATTGATGATTCACAGTCTTAATGGATAGTACTTTCTTGATTTAACAGCTATGTTGGCAAGAACCTACGTTGACCTTAATAGAGTATAATTAACAATCCTGTTGAAGTTTCGCAGGATTTTTTCTTATTTCATTCACCAGCAAGGAGAGAATGAAATAATGGATACTATGTTTAAGGGAGTTTATAGAGAACTACCTTTCTTGCATTTAAAGGTGTTATAATAATCCAAAATGAAAATGGAGAAGGTGCTATGGTTTTCAATTGGAAAGAATCCTTAATGAAAAAGGCAAAATATATAACAGATCAAGAGCAACAACTCTTAATAAAAGCCATTTGAAGTAAAGAAACTAACAAATAACGATAAACACATATTTACTAATACTGTTACCTTGTGTTCTCAACAACTTGAGATAAACAATCAAAACTTAATTCCGGTGAAAATAGATTGGTTTTAATCGCCACTTTCTGATCTCTTCACAATTGAGCTCATCACTAATACTTCACTTAATTGTTACGCATTATTAGGTGTAATACATAGTTTATTTAATCCTGTTGAAAACAGCTTTCATGATGAAATTGCGGTGAAGAAACATATGTTCTCTAGTCGCTTAAGGACAGCGGTCTGGATTAATAATGTTGACGTAAACATTGAAATTAAAATAAAAAGTAACGATAAAGAAGGAATATTTAGTAGATTAAGAGGTGCAACAACCGAAGAAGTAAAAACCCTTAGTTCAGAAATACTCAGAGATTCGATTAAATCAGTTAAGGCGATTTCCAATAACCCTATTGAATTCTATGAACTTATATCCTTTGAACTGTTGCAAAAGGATATTACAGTTTGCAGTCCTAACATGGACATAGTCACATTACCGGAAGGTTCTACTGCCCTTGATTTTGCATTCTTTTTAAACACTACATTGGCAGCCAAAACGTCCGAGGTTAAAGTTAACGGTGTGATAAAGACGATGAATACCAAATTAAAAGATATGGATATTGTTGAGATTATAGTGAAAAATCAGATTACGATTAAAACAAGCTGGCTGAACTATGTTCAATCATCAAAAGCTATAAAAGAAATTAACCGAATAGCTAGCAATTAGCATTCTTGATTTAACGCATGTGGGTTAGGGTTATATGCGAATTTGAAATTTATGACCATACATAATAGGCAGCAAAAGCTTTAGTGAAGGCTACAAATTGGCATGAGACAGGTTTCAAAGATTAAAACCTTAGCAGATAAACAAGATTCAGGCAATACGATTATGTGAATAGACAAAGCACTCAGGAGCCTATGAGCCTATCTTCCATTTTGAAATGGATACATTGGTTAAATTATAAACGAAGAGATTAGTTCTTTAATGCGACATAAGAGGGAAATGAATGTATGTAACCTAGATTTTAAAAAGAGGTGTTACTTTGAGAAGGGTTGAAGTAAGTTCATATAATGAAAAATGGTCTTCCATGTTTACGGAAGAAGTTGAAAAACTTTCGCTTATTTTTGGAAATGAAATTGTAGATATTCATCATATTGGTAGTACTTCAGTACCGGGGTTAAAAGCAAAACCTGTCATCGACATCATGCCTGTTGTAAAAGACATTGACCTCGTTGACAAGCATTATCAAGAAATGCAAGACATTGGATATGACCCTAAAGGAGAGAATGGAATACCTAAACGAAGATACTTTCAAAAAGGTGGAGACAACCGCTCCCACCATATTCATATTTATGAGGTAGGAAGTGAAGAAATAAAGAGACACTTAGCTTTTCGAGATTACTTAAGGAAACATCCAGATGATAAGAAGAGTTATGGCGAATTGAAAGAAAAATTAGCCAAACAATATCCTTATGATATTGAATCATATATAAATGGTAAAGAGCGTCTCATAAAAGAAATAGAAGGAAAAGCATTGGACTGGTATGAAGAGGTTTGAAACGATTCTATAAATATTGATAATAAACTATAGCGTGATGAAAGAATACGGAGCTTTTCTGTAATAGAGAAGCTCTTTATTTAATGAGTTGAGCTAGATAATGGAATAAGGCTTCTAAACATTCTTAGACAACGGTATAAAATTATGAAGAAAGCTTCACCTAATAAATGGCTAGACCTTCCAAGAATGTAAGGTGAAAATTCTTTATTTATATACATAGATAGTTAAGTAATACATAATTAAAGTAGAAGTATGTGTAATGAATACACGTACAGTAAAAAGGTTAATATTCTGACAAAAAATATTGAGTCATTCACTTTAAATAGTTAAAAGGCGTAAGTGGTAGATATCTGTGACTTATTGCGTCCGTATAATGTTTTGGTCTTCAGGTAACAATGAAGAATTGGTTTAAATGTGTGGTGTAGACTCTTAATTTGAGAGGTGTAGATTGAAATAGAAAAAATATAAAGGAAAGGGTGAAATAATGTGGAAGAAAAAGCAGTATGAATAATTCAATACTCGTTTAGAAGAATAAAGGTTGGATACACAACCCTTGTCTTATAAGACGTTTTACTAAAATATTTGTGTTACTGGGGATTCCTTAAGTTGTCAAAAATAAGAGAGCTCTTTAAGTTAATATATAGAAGGGAGAAACCGATATGAATATTGATACGAAATATTTAGTCAGATGGGGTATACCAGGTTGGATACTAATCATGATTACCGGACCTTTTATCTTTTTTGAATTTAAAGATGAGATAGTGAAACTTTCGCAAGAGGTCAACTTTATTGCCCTGGGAGCTTTTTTAACGGCTATAGGGGTTCCTTTAGGGTACTTACTGAATCAAGTACACCATTCTTTATCTTGGGTCATTCCTAAATATAGAGAGTGGGATAAGTATTTTGATAAAGAGATAGCAGTAGACGAATATTTCTTTAAAAACGAAATAGGAAAGATGCAGAAAGAGCGATATAGATATTTATTATCTAGAAAGCATGAACTAGGAGGTTTAAAGGTTAGTTTACTATTCTCTCTAATCATTATTTTAATTGTATCAATCTTAACCAAGTTCAACTGGTGGGAAGTCTTATATTTCATAACAGTGTTTATATTTTATTTACTTATCCACTATAGTAGTAAATATTCAAGTATGAATGTTGAAAAATACTTTTCTTACTACCTTACAAAATCAATGAATTCCAATAAAGATGATTAGATCCTACAGGAATGAAAAGAAACTTACTTTCCCCCACAATGTTAAAAGCTAAAATTGATAAAGACGGGAATTCAAGTCTAGTGATACTGTAAGGTTGATATTGTTGAATAATAATATTATTAATGAATGATATTATTCTAGCGAGACGAGGATAAGGATTTAGCAGGGAGAGTCTGAAGGGACATTAAATCTAAGATACCTTTGGTGAAAAAAAGTAAGATATCTTTTTGCTGACGATTAATGATTACATAGAAATAGTTCAATTATCCTCTACAAATTAGGCAAAATTACTTATCCATTAATTCTTATATTTTCTATATAAAAAGTAAGAATATTTCTAAAAAATAGTGAAATTATTCTAATCAAATCTTATAATGATATGTAAATAGTACTATTATAATAGTAAATCATAATCAAATACTAACAAGATAGTAAAAAGGGGCATTCAGGTTGAGAAAAATAGTAAAATGGTTTGTTTATTTAATAGGGGTTCTAGGTCTTTCTGTTGCATTATTTTTAGCATATGTGACCATTACTGAAGAGGTTCCTGAAGATGTAATTAAGTTGGAAATTGAAAATAACAACCAAACGGAGCTGAAGCAAGGAGTTCCATTTAGTACAACTATTTTTAATATTGGATATGGGGGATTAGATAAAGATCAAGACTTTTTTATGGACGGAGGAAAAGGCTCAGGTGCAAGTAGTAAAGAGCAAGTGTTAACCAATATTGATAATATGCAACATTTTTTAAAGAAAACAGATTCGGATTTCATTCTCATACAGGAAATAGATGTTAAATCGAAAAGATCTTTTAACACAAATGAAGTTGATATATTTACGGATAGTTTGGAAGGGTATGGTTCAACCTTTGCTTCTAACTATAATACTCCTTGGGTACCGGTTCCTATTTTAAAACCAATGGGCCATGCCAATAGTGGGATGAGTTCTTTTTCAAAGTATAAGATAGAGAAGTCAACTAGATACCAGCTGCCAGGAAGAGAAAAATGGCCCGTTCAATTGTTTGAATTAGATCGAGCAATTGTTGAAATGAAAATACCCGTAGATAATGGTAAGTATTTAAGGATGGTGAATGTTCATTTATCCGCTTACGATGAAGGCGGGAAAATAAGGGCTCAACAAGTCGCATTCCTAAAGGAATATATGAATGAACACTATAACAATGGGGATTATGTCGTTTTAGGTGGTGATTGGAACCAGCTTCTATCTGATGTTCAGTTGACAGATCCGAAATTTATGAAGGAATGGCCTGAATGGCTGGTCCAATTGCCAGAGGATTTTACCGAGGGTGGATTTCAATGGGCGGTCGATTCTACTGTTTGGACAGTTCGAGATGACGTAAAACCGTATGTAGAAGGAGAAAATTTTGTAACTATTATTGATGGATTTTTGGTGTCTCCAAATATTGAAATTGTTGATGTAAAGGGACATGATTTAGAATTTGAAAACAGTGACCATAATCCTGTTTCAACTACATTAAAGTTAAAATAACGAGTTTTTTTATTGTGAAATGAATAGTAATGAAACAGGTATAAGGAAGGAAGTGTAAGGGGTTTGCGATGGTTAAGGAAAAAATGCTTTTCAAACTTAGAGCTAGAATCACAAAAGAATAATTTGTTTATGTTTATCATAATGTGTAGTTTCTTTTTAGGGGTTGGGGCATTAGCCTATTATGAGTATCTATTTACAACAAGGGCAATTCCATTTTGGATTGTTAGTGTTCTTATCATTTGTTTAGGTCTAATCATACCATTATTTCCGAAAGCCATTTCGCTATATAAATATGTTATGGCTGTAATGCTTCTTGCGATGTCTTATATAATGGTTTACACATTTAATGAAACGCCAGCAATCTATCATCTAGTGTATTTTACTATTGCTGTATCCTTAATTTATCTTAATGGAACGCTGGTTCTCTTATTAGGAGGAATTTCCCTTCTAACGACAATTGTCTTGTTTATGAATTGGCCACAACAATTTTTTAATTATACAACCCCTTCGGAAGGGCTCAATTTTGGGCTATTCATTGTGATTATTACGATTGCAATGTGGGGAGTCACACGAATTGGGCAAACACTCCTTTTACACGTAGATAAAGAAAGAAATGAAGCTTTTGAAAAAGCGAGTAAGTTAGAAGAAACACAGAAAGTTATTCAGGAAACGGTTGAACAACTTCTCGAGCATTTTACACTATTAAACAGCAATGTAAGTACCTCAAAGGAATCCATTAGTGAGATTAATGTCGCCTTTCAGGAAGTAGCGGAGGGCTCACAATCCCAATCAGAAATGATGACTCGATCAGTAGAAGTTCTGAATGATATGAAGACGGACTTTAGCCAAATGATTTCTCAGGTGAAGGAAGTGTCTTCTAATGTTGAAGGAAGTATTCAAGATTCAAAGGTAAGTGCCAATACGTTACAGGATTTTGAAACAAATATGACTGGATTAAATGAAGTAATGATGGAGTCAGGTCAAGTGATAAGAGAATTGACAGAGCAATCGAAAAAAATGAATCAAATTATTGGAGTCATTACAGGGATTTCGAAACAAACAAGCCTTTTGGCACTGAATGCAAATATAGAAGCAGCTAGATCTGGTGAACACGGAAAAGGCTTTGCCGTTGTAGCCAATGAAGTATTAAAACTTGCAGATGAAACGAATCGTGCAGCTGAGATGATTCAAACTATATTACAGGAGTTTAGTCATCAAGCTAGTATGGTAGAAAAGCAGTTGGAAAGAGGAGAAGAAGTTCAACAAGAATGCAATGCAATGCTTTTAAATGTTCGTTCAAATATGAATAACCTTAGTACTTTCATTAGTGGACTTCATACGCTCATGACTAATATCGTAAATCAACAAGGAGAATTCCAATCGAAAACGGTACAAATAGTCGAAGAGGTAACCAATGCTTCAAGTCTCATTCAGGAAACTTCTGCTGCAACAGAGGAAGTATTAGCAAGTGTGGAAGGCGAATCAACCCGGAATGAAAAGTCTGTCATTACTTTAGATGCAGTTGCTACCCGCGTTCAACAATTAGAAAGTATTTTTAAATAGAAATGAATGGCCCCTTTTAAAGGGAAACAGTGCGTTGAAAAGTACATAAAGGTTCGGATGGGGTGATTTACCTCCCGAAAAGGTGGACAAATAAAGAGAAGTATCAAAAAGATACTCCTCTTTACAATAATTGCATTGTAGTCACGCACGTCCCATCCTTTTTAAAAGTAGAGAGATTGCTTTCTACCATTTTTCCATCGTACTTTATACGTACTTGATATTCCTTGTCTCGAGGTAACCATAGATCAAGAAAGCCGTTTTTGCCAGAAACCATATTTTCATCTACGATAATCTTCCCAGTGGAATCTTCTATTACAACATCAAACGTTTTGTTTGCGAGTTCCCCTTGGCAACTAGTCAAGTTATGGTTAGTGCAAGGGTGTGTCTTGTTTATATATGGTGCAATTGAAACGAAGAATTCGTCCTTTGGCAAATCATACGTACGTTCTTCCTCATTCGTATCCTTTACTATTAGATGTTCAGATGTGATGGATGCAGTCTCCACCTTAATGTTCCCTACACTATAGTCATGAACTAAATCTTTAATAGAGGGTGAATCTGTTTTTTGTTGTGTTTGTGTTTGATCATCACTACAAGCGGCCAAAAGAAAAATAGCTGTGAGAGCTACAAATAAACGATTGATTTTCATAGGTATGCACCACTCCTTACAGTTTCTATAAAGTATTATATAGTATATTTTTTTTAGTTAGAATAGCAGAGAGCTGTTTATCACTGAACTGTCATAATTGATGTAAGTGTCCAATTAGCATGTGGGAACAATCCTGAAACTGGAGCCCTTACATTTGAACTTAGAACTATTTTTAGATTGTTTTATTGGACACATTATACAGCTAAAATTTATTACGAGTACTCTCTTAGGCATTCTCTAAAGCTCAATTGGCTGGCGAATTATGAGATTCGTTCATTAAATCAAGAAAAAGCAGAGAGAGACTCTGCTTTTTCTTAATTTAAATAGTTTTTCTCCAATCAAACCATATATTTCTTGTTCATAATTGAAGTATACATAATATTTTTGTCATGTTTTCGATAAGTAGTGTGTAAATGGTTTTCTGGACTTGAAAGAAACAATAGGATTTAGCTAGCTATTATAATACTTGAATGAACGCCCTTGATCTAAATAGGCTGCTTCTCTCTATTCATTAAAAGGATGGATATCCTTAAGGGATTTTCTAAAAATGGTGAGCTATTTGCATGAAGTCAAATTGCACGTTATAATAATATTAATCAAAAATATTTGATTCAATAACACAATGTTTATTCTCATTTATTGCTTAGTTATGAAAAAATGAATATTGTTGCAAAAGGGAGAGAGCATATGGAAAATCAAATCCCATTACACGACTCATCATTGGAGCAAACTTTCTCAACATATGAAATGAAGTTTAAGGCATTAGCTGATAAGAAAAGGCTTCATATCCTCAATATACTCTCGCAAAAGGGTGAAATGTGTGTTTGTGATTTAGCTCCCATTGTTAATATGACTCAGTCTAAATTATCGTATCATTTAAAAATATTATTTGATGCAAATATTTTATCAAGAGATACAAGGGGAACATGGAGTTATTATCAGATAAATTTGAAGGAGTTAAATCATTTATTGTCTGAAGAACTTTGTAATTTATTTAGCTCTTTATCAGATATAGGCAATGGAACAGAAGTGAAAAGTTGTAGACCAAACCTTGATACTAAAGGTGACAATGGAAATTCATGTTGCAAATAAAATATAGATAGAAAAGATTTAGGCGCGGTGATGTAACATCGTGCTTTTTTGATGGGACGGAATGACAATGGTTATGAAAAAGCGGACCTCTTTGCTTAGAATAGAAAAAGGAATAATGGAGTAGAGAATGATGCCAAAATTACGTGCGTTATTTATAAAAGATAAAGAAATAAGATAGGTGAAAGCAATTATAGAAAGAAGCTAGTTATAGAGAAATTCTTATCATGATTTTTACTTAGAACTTAGCAAAATCAACAATATATATTCTACATAAGAATTCATTTCTGTAATCCGTGATATGCCATCTATTAGGTCCAAAGTTTTCAGCGAAATAAATTTTTACTAATAAAAGGAGGGTATTTATGCCTTTTGAACAATGTATGTACATAAAAAATGTGATGTCTACTTTTAAGCAAGAATGGTTTTTTGCAGGTGGTTGGGCGATTGATCTTTTTTTGGGAAAAGAAAGCAGAAATCATCAAGATATTGAGATTGGGATATATAGAAATGTCCAAGGTGAACTGAAACAATATCTTAAAAACTGGGAATTTAATAAAGTTATAAATGGGCAAGTTACTCCCTGGCAAGGTGAGTATTTAGCATTACCTGTTCACGAAATACATGCAACCAATACTAATAAGCATGAATTAGAAATACTATTAAACGAATCGGACGATGAAAATTGGAAATTTCGAAGGGATTTACAAATTTCCTATCCATTAAAAACAGCGGTAAAGTATTCAGATACAGGCCTTCCATATTTGACTCCAGAAATAGTTCTATTATATAAGGTGAAAAATACTAGAGAGAAAGACCATTTGGATTTTTTATCTGCTAAAAGATTTCTTGACTCTAAGCAGAAAGATTGGTTAAGGCGAGCAATCATGATTCATGAGCCAGAGCATGAGTGGCTTCATTTATTAGATTAACATAGAAAAGAAAGTGTATTGCAGGAACTTGTTATTATAGGCTTATATTCTAGTAGGAGGTAATCTAATGAAAATAGTAGATGAAATTTATGGAGAATTTATTATTGAACCCGTTTTGGAAGACTTGATTAATAGCCAAACGATTCAACGATTAAAAAAAGTTCATCAAGGTGGAGCAAGCTATTTGGTTAATAAGCAATGGAACGGGACTAGATATGAACATTCTATAGGTGTAATGCTTTTAGTTAGACGACTTGGAGGTACGATTGAAGAGCAAATAGCTGGGTTATTACACGATGTGTCTCATACAGCATTTTCTCACGTGATTGATTATGTATTTGATGCAAAAAATGAAAATTATCATGAGCAAATATTTAATCAAGTAATTGAAGGCTCTAACATACCATCCATTTTAGCCAAACATAATTTGGACTTTAAAAAAATTATTGACGATTTATCACAGTGGAAAATACTTGAACAGCCCTTGCCTGAACTATGCGCAGATCGAATTGATTATACATTAAGGGATATGTATCATTATGGGAAAATTTCGCTCGAGGAAGTACGGGTGTTTCTATCTCATCTTGTGATTGTAAACAGGAAAATTTACATAGATAGTATAGAGTGGACAGAATGGTTTGTAGATACATATTATAAAGAGGTCATTGACTATTTTTTAGACCCATTGAACATTTACGGATATACCATTCTATCAAAAATATTAAAAATGGCGTTAACAAAAAATATAGTAAGACCGGAAGACTTCTTAGGTACAGATGAAGAAATAATAAATCAATTATATCGCTCAAATGATAAAGAAGTTATTCACTCATTGAATCAATTGCAAGGAAAAGTTATGTTAATTGAAGATGATCAAGATTATGATTATCACATGAAGCAAAAAGAACGGTTGATTGATCCATCCATTTGGTTGGACGGTCAATTGATTAGGGCCTCAACGATTTCCGAGAAAGTTCGATTACAACATTCAAGGGCTTCAATAAAGGCAAGAAAAGGGGTTTATTTACGAGTCATTTCAAAGTGATAGGAGCTTTACTGAAGGTTACTTTGAAAAAGGCTAAGCAAATATCTCAAAGATTATCTGGATTACACCAAATAACAAGCATGGTGAAGATTGGTTTCTTATTTCAATACCTGCTGCAGATACGTTGATTTATATATTGAATCATTTCCTTAAGTTAGAGGTGAAAATTTGAATTTTAACAAAGTGATAGAGTTCCCAATAAACAATCATTATAGTGGCATCAAATTGAGAGAAGCTGTTAGAGGTATAATTATTTCTAATAACCGTATTTTACTAGTCCATTCAAATAGGGGGGACTATAAGTTTCCTGGAGGTGGTGTGGAAGAAAATGAGAGTCATTCCGCAGCACTTGTACGGGAAATAAGAGAGGAAACTGGATACTCGAACTGTATAGTCAAAGAAAAGGTTGGTATGGTCATTGAACGGAATATGGATGATTACGAAAATAATAAATTATTCCAAATGACGTCACATTATTATTTATGTGAATTAACTACTAGAGAAAAGATGACTCAGCAACTGGATGAATATGAATCAATACTTGATTTTAAACCAAGATGGGTTTCCTTAGAAGAAGCCCTTAGACAAAATGAAAGTCTTCTCAGTCAGGTTGAGAAAATTAGCTGGTTAAAACGCGAAACTTTTGTATTAAACGAATTAAATAATACAAGAAATATCGGTATCAGTAATGAGTAAGAAACTTTTCAGCGGGGTTTACGTATAGATGTTTATGGAGGGAAAGAGAGAATATAGTAATCCATTCAGTTATTAAACAAGGTATGTTGTTCGTGATGGGGTCAAACAAAGGAGCGTAAATTCCTGATACTCTTTCAATCTCTGAAGGATGGTTAAAAGAGAAGGAACCAAAAGAAAGATAACAAAAAAAGAAAAATATAGGTTACTTTAGCAGGGGAAAATTTAATGGGTAATCATTTAATTAAACAAAAAGTGTTGCCAACATTTTTTGTATCACTCCTTATCACTGTAATGGGTATGCTGATTGGAATGATGTTTATTCCACCCGCCATAGCTATGGGGGAATGATAACGATTTTTATTGTGTTACTTGTTTCCGCTTTTGTAAAACGAAAAAGTAGTGGTCCATTTGGTTTTAGAATGAAATATTCCACGCTATATCTATTCACATTTATTATGGGAATAGGGATTTATCCTTCGGTTGGGTATTTTCTTTCTTCCGGCGGCGCTGAGCTCGTAATGCTCGCATTTATTGTAACAAGCATTCTTTTTGGTAGTTTATTTCTCTTTTCATATCGTTCCACCTTTTTAGGACCAATGCTGTTCTCTGCTTTGTTAGCCTTAATTATTATATCAATCTTCGGCATTTTTATTGGTGGAGAGGTGATGCATTTAACTGTTGCCTATATAAGCGTAGTTATTTTCTTAGCTTATGTATTATATGATGTATCACTGATGAAGCAATATTTAACGGATGGACAAGATGTTCCTAGCGCCGTTTTTAATTTGTATTTAGATTTCATTAATCTATTCTTAGATTTATTACGAATCTTATATTCTTTTTCTAACGATAACTCATCCATAAATGTGAATACTTATTCAAAAAAAGCTAGATTCTCCTGGAATCTAGCTTTTTTTAAGGCTATTTGTCGTACTTAATTATTGTAGAAGGGTACGTATTAGTAAACTTTTGAATAAATAGTTAATTTCCTTTTCAAAACTCGAGGTAAGGTGAAGTGATTTTCCATACTGTAACCCTTAAACGAGCTGTAGCTTCACTTTTTCCTTTATTAATTCTTCACTCTTTTGAACAGTATTTTCAATAAAGGTATCGACTTCAGCTGGGGAGAGATAGATAAACTTGTGGTCATCAGAAATCTTACTAGTTTGATAAAATTTAGTAATATTTCTGATTTGTTTAAGTGTCTGTCCCGTTGGAAAGAAATCTAAATACTCAGGGAAAGACGTTATGTGTTGAAACTCAGTCCAGAAAATATTATCTTTGTGGTTTTTGAGATATAAAAAATCTAAACCGTACCAATCTCTTTTAACAAGCTTAGAGTATTCAGGGGTATGCAATATTTCTTGGTACACTTTTTCCTTTTTCTTTTGTTCAAGGAGTGTAATCCATTCTTCATCGGTTACTAAATGAATGTAATATCCTAAATAATATGAAAATTTGAGAGAAAATTGTTCGTTTTCGTTACAAAGATATTGATTGTAAAAAGAATTAGAGTTGATTTTTCCCTCAAGCTCGAAATGAGTAATCTCTTTTGGAGGTGTAGGTTTACCATCTTCTCCAATAAGTCCACAATCTGGACCAATATTTCCAACCAAAAAGTCAATTTTTGAAATAGGAAGTTCTTTTTTTAATAGTTCTTCAGCAATTCTAAAATGCGTAACCCAAGTAGCCAAAGTATTCTCTCCTTTATTGTTTATTTGATTATGGAAAAGGATTTTTACTCGTAAATTTTATTTTTGAAAGAATGAAAAAATTCGGTGGGAATTTAGATTTAGTGCCTTCACTAACCTGATAAATGCTTAATACACCTTTTCACAATTGCTTTTCTATCTTAACATAAATATCCAATGTCTTTTAAAAAAGTTCACAAACATTCGTTATTAAATATCAAGTAACCTCAATTTACTAAATGAGTATATCTTTAGTTTAAAATTTTGTCTCTTCACCATTTTCTGTGATTTGCACCCAATCCTAGAAATTAGTTAACGAGAGTGCGCAGCCGATCAGGCGATGTTCTTCTTCAGCTTGGAGACCACTTAGTTGGTAGAATAGGAGCT